>CAYXMO010000172.1:0-6804 GCA_964465935.1 uncultured Rhizobium sp. | reverse complement strand
TGTCGGCATATTGCGGCGAGACCGAGAAATTGGAGGTCTGGATCGCCTTGTCGGCGACGCCCAGCCGCTTGAGAGCGCCGAACACGGCGGTCATCTTGCGCGAATTGTCGGCCAGCGCCGCATCGGCGGTGACCGCCACCGAGGACACGCCGGCCGAAAGCTGCGCCCGGTCCGGTGTGCCGCTGGCCGTGCCCTGGCCGCCGACTGAGATCACCCGGGACGGATCGGCGGCCAAGGCCGGCGCGGCGAGCACCACGCAGGCGCCGAGCAGGGCAGCACCGGCCAGGCGCGAGAACGGGGCGAAGCTCATGGCGAAATCCTTTCAAGATGCGGCTGCACGATGCGCCGTCCGGCACGGCGGAACTGCGGCGGGCCTGGGGCCGATCATAGGCGCGCCTACACATTGCCGCGAGCAGGACCGGTTTCGGCCCCATCCGGTTCCTGCTAGGAACGGCGCCGCGAGGGCCTGTAGCTCAGGTGGTTAGAGCTGACCGCTCATAACGGTCTGGTCCCAGGTTCGAGTCCTGGCGGGCCCACCAATCTTTTCAAGAGCTTGCGCATCTGCGCGATCTGAACTTGCAACCGTGCGGCACGCAAACGGCACGCAAAGACCCGATTCTGAGTTGCGATAGAGCGGGACTGCCGCGCGAATCTCGCTGCGGATCAGGCTCACGGTGCCGCTCGACACATTGCTGCGCTTCACAACTTCGCCATGCGGTAAGCCGGACAGAATGAGGAAGCGCACTTCCTCACGTTTGACATCGCCGATGCCAGCCTTGGTCCTGCTTGGAATGGATTTGGCGAGCGCAGCGGCATCCAACACCGGTTGATCGATATCGGCGCGCTTCAGGTGTTGGCGGATTTCGGTCATCACCGCCTCGATCGCAGCAAGCGCTTCCGAACAATACTCTGGCTCGTAAGGGGCATAGATAGATGTCGTAGCATCCGAGCCCTGAGGCAAGTGCCCAAGGAAGATGCTGATTTGATCCTTCGGCACCTTGCGCTTGCGCATCTCGCGCGCCATGCCATGCCGGATAGAGTAGGGCTGCACGCGCTTGTCCAAGCCAGCCTCTTTCACCAACAGCTCCCAAGCCGTCTTGATCGACTTGACGGGGGCTCCGCCATAGACGACGTAGCGCTGCTGGGGATCGGCCGGGGTTCTCAGCCACGGCGCCAGAGTCGGGGTCACGGCCAGGACAGGACGGTGCTTCTTGTTCTGCTTGCGCCCTGGCGGATTGAGATCGACGCGATCATGTGCCTCGTCGTACTGCGCGCGCCTCAAATCCAGTATCGCGCCCGGCCGCGCCAGGGTGTTCGTCGCAATCACAAGATAGGTCAACATGTGCCGCGAGCGAGCGGCGTCGAAGAGGCGCGCCATCTCCTTCGCCATGATGGGACGCCCCCGGGGAGATCGCGAGCGCCGATCCTCTGCCGTCTGAATTCCAAAAATGTGAGGCGCCTCGCGAAGCTCTTGCCACTTGACCGCCCGGTTCAAGGCCGCTCGACCATCCGCCAGGACGCGGTCGATGCCGCCCTCGCCGATCCCCTTTGCCGCGAGCCATTTGCGGAAATTGCGCTGTTCCCGAGGCGTTATCGCGGCGACCATCTGACCGTGCCAATATTCCTGCCAGTAGGCTAGGCCATTCCAGGCGGTGGCGGCGCTCGGAAGCTTCTGGGCGTGATCGAACCAGTAGTTCAGGAGTACGGTCTCGATCAGGACTTTGTCGGGCCGGATATCGCCGCCGTCGCGGTCGTTCTCAACGGCCCAGGTTGCGAGCGCGAGGCTGGCCTCGCGAAAATCTGCCGTGCCAAGGCTGACACGGCATGTCTGTCGGGTCCGCTTGTCGTACCAGGTTCTGCACCAGGTATCGGTGGCTCCCGCACGATCCGGCTTCTTGCTGAGCCAGACATTTCCGATTTGCCCAGGCCTCGGATTCTTGGAACGGATACGCATGCCGCAACCTTTTGTCGTTCTAGGTATTCCGCGATTTGTCCTTCGGTATGGAAAATATGTGCCCCGATCTGGACGAACGCAAGCTTCCCGCGAAGGCGTTCGTTGCGCACCGTGCAAGGCTTGATCCGCAACAGATGCGCGACTTCGCGCGCGTTCAACAAGCCCAGTCGGTTATCGGTACTCAAATAGCGCTCGCCGATGAATCAATGTTCCATTGCCAATACATCGGCGTGTGTCCATCCGCGACGTTCGCCAAGTCCCGCAACGAACCCACATGACGCGCGATGTTCGGCGATGTGCAACGATCACTTTTCGAAGGGGTGATATCTGCCGATCCGTCGCGAGCACATCACCGTTTCGGTCGCTGTCACCGCCCGCCAAGGACCGATCGTATTGCGAGTGCGCGATCGCGAGGACGAACTCGTAGCTAGTGATCGATTGCAAGCGGCGATAGTCCAACCCTGTCCCACGGCTCAGACAGCAGGCGCGTAGCGATAATCCTCAGTTCGGCATCAGTCACCGATTTGAACAGAACTTGCGGACTCTCACCGAACCGCGCGAGCGCCGTCCTGACGATCTCCCGCTGGCGTTCGGAGTTTTGGGTGACGGTGAGCAGAAGGAGGTTTGGGAGGCCCCAGTGCGTCTTGTAGAGGCTCCCGGCGAGAACTTCCTTGTATCGCGCGAGCTTGGCCAGATAGGAGGTCTGTCCCGCCCCCGACCGCTCTACTGGCATCGTCCCCCGGTCCACTTCAAGCGCGAAGAAGCGATAGCTCTTGGTGGTCCCCGAAGCGTATTCGATCCCGAACAGACCATCCGGCACCAGATGGCCGCCAGAAGGTACAGGGATGCGAAACGGCGAGGGTGACGTGCGTGTGGCTTCCGGTGCCCGGTCAAGAACCTCAGGCCAGCCGATGAGCCTCAGGTCGGACCTTGGGCGCATTCCAAGGTCCAGGGAGGCCAACACCTCGCAGATCATCAGAGAGTGCAGGAATTGACGATGCGCGGTCTGGCTTAAGAATGTCCGCCCGCCACAGTTGTCGGCCGGGGTCTCCCGCAAGACGCGCACCGCTCCCGCCCCGATCTCATGCACCACCGGCCGGTGCCGAGCGTCCGCGAACTCCCATTGTTTACCGGGTCGGTCCAGGTATCCCTCATGGAAAAGATCGCCGAGCCGTTCCTTGAACCGAGTTACCGACGTGCCGCCGACGAACGCATGGATGTACGTGGAGCGGAGGTAGCGGTACTGGCGCAGGAGCTTGAAGATGGCGATGTCGCGTTGGGTCAGTTCGATGCGCTTTCCGATTCGAGTTCGGTGCATTCGGGATCGGCGCGTCGTCTCCATGCTTGACGACGTACCATTGGAAAACGAACCTCAAAACGTGTGCGATGTTCCGACATGCTCACCCATGAACGAGGGTGGGCCAGCATGTTCTTGGCAGATTTTTTCGGGTTCGTCGTCCCAATCATTCGCAAGCTCATTGAGCATCAGGGTGTGTAGCGGTATGTTCATACGTCCACTGGGCACTAACCCATGGGGCATCGCGATGCTCCTCTCTCGAGGAGATACCGCGATGCGGATACTGTCGAAGCGTCAACTCAAGGAACTCGTTCTCTACTCCCCGCAACATGTAGCCCGCCTGGAGGCGGCTGGAGCGTTTCCCAAGCGGATACAGCTCGGCCAATGCCGGGTGGGGTGGATCGAGCAGGAAGTGTTGGATTGGCTCCAGGAGCGCATTACGCGCCGAGATCAGGTCACACAAGGCTCCCGATGACGGAGTGATGGGCGGGGCGGCGACGCTCCGCCCTCTTTTTTTTGCGATGGGGTGGGCGATACAGAAGAGGATACGCATGGCGATATGGTATCCCCACGACGCAATTCGGATTCTCTGAAATTGCTCTTTGTTGGCTGACTGTTACGTCGCGCCCACCGCGCGTTCGCTGCCCGACTTAAATGCCCCGTGAGTCCCTAAGACCCCCTCAAAGAGGGGGATGAACGCGCGCTGCGCGCGCGATTACGCTTGCGCAGCGCGGGGGCGCCTATGCAGCTCAAAATACAACGATCCCAAAGAATGGGAGGCTTTACCGGCGGAACGGTCCTGTTCTGTCTCGACGTGCGCGCCGAATACACCGCGCAAGAGACCAGCAACATCGCCAAGTACAAGCTCGGCAAGGAGGTCATCTACAACAGCGCCGCAACCAAGCGGCATCTCGACAGCGCCGGCGCCCAATTGGACCGCACCCAGTCGGGCGGTGCCGGCGAGTTCGCCGCCGGGCTCGCCCGCGGCGCGCTCTCGATCGCGCTGTCGCGGATCAGCCTCCACATCACGATCGACAGTCTGGGCCGTGGCCAGCACATCGAATGCAAGGACCTCCCCGAGCTGATGGAAGCCGAAGAAGCGGTGATGCAGGCGTGCCGCAACGTGCGGGACTACCTCAACCTCGCCGCGACCTTCAACGGCTCGACCATTTTGGTGGACTTCTCGGACAAGTCCGAACAGGTGCACACCGCCATGGGCGGGGCGGTGTATGCGCCGCCGCCGGCTTCTGTAGCGCCAGCCAAGCCGCCGATTGTCGAGTCCCGGTCGGTAGAGCCGACAGCCGCAGCGGATCTTGGCCCGCTGACGCCCTCCGACGTCGCCCAGATGCAGTTCGGCAACATGGAGGAAGCGACCGCGGAGTTCGAACGAAAGGTACGTCAGCTCGTATCAGAACATAAACTGGCCTTCTTGATCGGCGGCTTAGCTCTCGGCAGCATTTTCGTTCTCTTGCTCTATGGGTTTGCCGCGTTTGCGCTCTTTTCAGTTGCCGCGTTTTTCGGTGTGCTTATCTTCCAGAACAACCGGCGGCGGTGACGTGGAGTTCCCTGGCCCGTCTACCTTCACGCCGTTTCTGCGGCGCTTCACTGACGAGCGGGTACGCGACGCCCGCGAACTGACCGCGCTCTATGCCGAGGTCCGTTCGCTCCACCTGCGCTCCCGGTTCTGCGCGGAGGACGCCGTGGTCGAAACCCTGGGTCCCGTCTACACCCGATTCAAAGGTGACCTGTCCGAACCGCTTGCCACCGCGTTCGCCGGCGCGTTGGGCGGGCTTGCCGAGCTGGAACGGACAATCTTCGAGTTTCCGCAGATCGATTGGGACACGTCGCAGCTCTCGCTCAAGGAGCAGGTCGACCTACAACGGTTTCTGATCGCCAAACGCCATTTCCTGACCAACCAGGAGCGGGTCATCGGCCTCTTCCAGCGTGGGCTCGACCGGCTTTTCGACGCCGTCTTCTACGAACTTCCCGAGCTTGCGGGGCCGTCGCCCTTCACGATCCCGTTCATCAATGCCCATCCGTACCCTAAGCAGCTGATGGATGCCCTGTACGGTGTGGTCTGGGACGAGGCCCATATCGACAATGGGCTCTTCGTCGAGCTGGCCCACACGATGCACGCCAATATGTGCAAGGTCTCAAAGATCGTCGATCCGGAGAACCCCAAGAACCGGCCCCTCATCGTGCCCACCGAGAACGATGCGCCGCTCCATGAGCTGGTCGAGGGGTATTTCCGGAACACGCCCTTCTACGACCTCCTCATGGCGCCGGTGCCGCTCAAGCTCGATCTTGAGGACCGATTCAGCCACACGCACATCGTGGGCGGCTCCGGTGCCGGCAAGACCCAGCTCCTCCAGCACCTGATCTTCCACGACCTGCAATCGGAGAATCCGCCCGCGCTCGTGATCGTGGACAGCCAGGGCGATCTGATCGGCAAGCTCACGCGCCTGGCGCTGTTCGACCCCGAGAACGGCCCGCTGGCCGGACGTCTCATCCACATCACGCCCAAGGACACTCGGTATCCGCCGGCGATCAACATCTTCGACGTCAATCGCGAACGGCTCGGCGGCTATGACGAGGCCGCCAAGGAGCAGGTCGTCGCCGGCGTCATCCAGACCTTCGACTATCTGTTCGCCGGCCTGCTCGGCGCCGATCTCACGGCCAAGCAGGGCGTGTTCTTCCGCTTCGTGGCACGCCTCATGCTCGCGCTGCCGGAGACCCTGGGGCGACCCGCCACCATCCTCGACATGATCGCCCTCATGGACGATGCGGCGCCGTACAAGAAGGCGATCGAGTCCCTGCCGCCCATCCAGCGCGCCTTCTTCGAGCGGGACTTTGCCGGCAAGACCTTCGCCCCGACCAAGGAGCAGATCCGTTACCGCCTCAACGCCGTCCTCGAAAACCCCACCCTGGCGCGCCTGTTCACGGCGCCGCAGACGCGGATCGACTTCTTCGAAGTCCTCAACCGGGGCGGCATTATTCTCGTCGACACCGCCAAGGACTTCCTCAAGGGCTCGTCGGGGCACTTCGGCCGCATCCTGATCTCGCTCGTCCTGCAGGCCGTCATGGAGCGGGCGGTGATCCCGGAAGCCGAGCGCCGCCCGACCTTCCTGATCGTGGACGAGGCGGCGGCCTACTTCGACAGCAATATCGACGACTTCCTGACCGAGGCGCGCAAGTACAAGTGCGGCTGCGTGTTCGCGCATCAGTTCCTGGACCAGGCCACCTCGTCGTTGCGGGCGTCGCTCGCCGCCAATACCGCGATCAAGATGGCGGGCAGCGTTTCGACCGGCGATGCTCGCGCCTTGGCGCCCGACATGCGCACGACGGCCGACTTCATCCTCGCTCAGCCGCGGCTCACCTTTGCGGCCCATATCCGCAACGTGACACCAAATGCGGTGTCGATCCCGGTGCCTGCGGGCATGCTGGAGAGCCAGCCCAGGCTCTCGGACGACGCCTACGAGGCCTTGCGGGAGATCAACCGGGCCCGGGTGAGCCTGCCACAGGCGGAGAGGGGTGAGAATTTTACCTTCACCGC
>CAYXMO010000171.1:0-6809 GCA_964465935.1 uncultured Rhizobium sp. | reverse complement strand
TCGACCACGCCTTCTCGGCGCCGACCATCGCGGCGGTGTTGTCGGGCGGCGACCGCTTCTTCAACGCCCAACCGGGCTCGTCCTACGGCACGACCTCGTTCTACCAGCCGCTTTACCTGTATTGGGACTGGATCGTCGCCAACAACCCCTACAAATACGTCAACTCCGTCGCCGGCAACGGCAACTGGACGGACCAGACGCACTGGGTGATGGGCCTGGATCCGGCCTACATGACCCTCAGCGGCAACCAGCTCGTCAACGCGCTGCCGACCACCAAGGCCGCCGGCATCGCCGATATCCCGCCGGGCTTCGGTCTGGTCTGCTTCTTCAACGACTGCGTCAACATCGTCACGGGCGTCGAGACCAACCCGACGCCGGCGCCGGGTCCCAACCCGACCGGCGGCGTCGTGTCGACGCCGGACGGCGCAATGCAGTTCAGCGACCTGATGAGCAGGTCCGACTTCGACTCGATGGTGTCGTCCTACCTCGCGTTCAGCGGCAACCATGTGTCGGGCGGACCCGCAGTCGTCAGCGTCAACGACTTCGGCACGGCCGATGACGGCTCCGTCGGCGGCAGCGCCGGCGGCGGCGGCGGTGACGGCGGCGGCGTCAACGCCAACCCCCCGACCTGGACGAACCCTGAAGGGACCGGGACGGTTCAAGGCCAGGTCATCGCCGGCCTTCCCGGCACGACGCTGGGCCGCGCCCCGAACAACTTCGACGCCAACGCCGCGACCGGTGCTCCGGCCCGCTACTACGACGTGACGCTGGCCGCGGCCGGCACCACGACGCTGTCCGGCGCCACGATCACGGTCGACAAGCTCACCGTCAACGGCGCCAGCGCCGCCCTGACGATCGGCGCGACCGGCGTTCTCAACACCTTGATCAGCAGCAATTCCTTCGCCGGTACGCTGCAGGTCGACGGCGTGCTGAACTCGGCCGGCGGCATCAACATGTTCGGCGGCGTCCTTCAGGGCACCGGCACGGTCAACGGCCCCACGGGCTTCCTGATCGGCGCCGTGGCTCCGGGCACCAACGGGACGATCGGCACGCTGAAGATCAACGGCGCGGTCGGCCTCGGCATCGGCTCGACCACCGTCATCGACTTCACCAAGACCACCATCGATCTGTTGCAGGTGACCGGCGCCGTGAGCCTCAGCGGCACGGCGATGTTCGGCCAGCTCGGCCAGGTGCAGATGGGCGATAGCGGTGTCTTCCTGACCGCCACGGGCGGCATCACCGGCGCCTATACGGCGGTGCCGGACACCATCGCCGGCGTCCTGGCGCCGTCGGTCGTCAAGTCGACCGTCGGCGGCGTCGACCGCGAGTCTCTCGTCATCGTCGCCGGCTCCTTCGTGACGCTGCTGAACGGCTCGGGTACCGCCGATCAGACGCAGATCGCGGCGGCCCTCGATGCGGCGCGCGGGGCGCACTACAACGACCTGCTGGCGCTGTATCAGGCGATCGATCCTTTGTCGGGCAACGCGCTCGGCCAGGCGCTCGAGAACCTGGCGCCGGATGCAGAGCGTGCGGCGACCCTGGTCGGCGACATGCAGACCTCGGGCTTCGACGGCATGCTGTGGCAGCAGCTGGGCTCCATCGGCGGCGGTTCCGCCGGCGGCGCGCAGGCCTTCCGCGTCAACACCGACGGCCTGAAAATGGCGATGTCCTCGGCTTCGGGAACCTCGAACACCGCGCAGCAGCTGCGGACCATCGGTGAGACCATCGCCACCAACCCCGGCGGCGGCAACGATCCGATCCCGGTCGGCGCGCCGGCGGCTCCGCAAGGGGCCGGCGACGGCGGCATGATGCTTCCGGCCGGTGCCGGCGGCTTCCTGTCGGGCAGCTCGCTCAACGGCAGCGTCGCCATCGGCGGCGGCGGCGGCCGGGCGGACGTGCGCGGCTTCGTGATCGGCGGCGGTCTCGACGCCCCGGTCGGCGACGGCTTCACGCTCGGCTTCTCGTTCGGCTATTCCGACGCCACCGCCTGGCTGCGTTCGGCGCCGTCGTCCCTGCAGAGCAACACGCTGCAAGGCGCCGCCTATGCCCGCTACGACTTCGCGGACGCCTGGATGGCGGAGGCCTTCGCCTCGTATGGTCACCAGACCATCGAGACGCGCCGTATCGTGATCGTCGGACCGACGACGTTCGCGCTGCAGGGCCATAGCGGCGGCGACTCGCCGTCGTTCGGCGCCCTGGTCGGCCGCTCGTTCGGCATCTCGACCCTGTCGGGCGAGACGCTGACCGTGGTGCCGTCCTTGAGCCTGCAATACGTCCAGAGCAGCATCGATGCGTTCACCGAGACCGGCGGCGCACCGGCGATGACCTTCGCCGGCTTCAACGAGTCGGGTCTGCTCAGCCGCCTCGGCTTCGACGCCCGCATGACGTTCGACCTGTTCGGCGCCAATGTGACGCCGAATGTCGACGCCTACTGGGTCGACAATTTCGAGGGCAGCAACGGCTCGATCCAGGCGACGTTCGCGGCTGGTCCGAGCTCGATCATGACCTTCGCGATGCCGGTGAGCGACCGCTCCTATGGCGAGTTCGGCCTCGGCGCCGACCTCGACCTGGGCGGCTTCCTCGGCACCGAGGCGACGCTCTCGGCCCGCTACGACGGCAACACCCGCACCGACATCAATTACGGTGCGTGGACCGGCCGCCTGTCGATCAAGTTCTGATCGGCCGGACAAGCCAAACGCAAAAGGCCGCGGCGCAAGCCGCGGCCTTTTTTGTTGGCCGCCGGGTGCGATGCCGCCCGCCAACCCACGGCGCCCGCCGGCCTTAGAGCAGGTTGCGATCTATTCGAATTGCTTCTCCGCGCTCCACTCTCGTCATGCTGAGGTGGCCGCGAAGCGGCCCTCGAAGCACGCACGTTCAGCGCAGGCATCCTTCGAGGCTCGCTGCGCTCGCACCTCAGGATGACGATTGGATGATTCAATTTGATCGCAACGAATCCTAGAACTTCTCCTCGCCTTCGTGGCGGACGGCGTCGGGGAAGTCGCGGTAGAGCGCGATGACGAGATTCTGGACGTGGGCGTTGATCCCGAAATGGACGCTCTCCACCGGCTCGCGGCGCGACGCAACGTGGTTGAACGCGGCGTCGAGCTGCGCCAGATCCCGGGTCTCCATCACGATGTGGAATTCGCCCAGCTCGCGCGGCCCAAAGCCGAGCTTGCGCCGCGTCAGCCGCCACGCCTCGATCAGGCCGTTCTCTTTCAGATGGCCCATATAGCGCGCCATGGCGCGGGCGAATTCGCTGTCCTTGACCCCGGGCTTGAGGTCGAACCAGGTGTGATAGTGGTCCATGCGAACGGTCCTTTGCGGGCGCGCAGGCTAGCAGTGCGGCAGCGGCGCAGAACCTGGGCGGCGCGCAAGGCGCCTGCCCGCTCGCCGCATGTCACAGATATTTGCGCAGCTGGGTGGTGTAGAGCGAGAAGCCTGCGGCATCGTACACCGCGCGGGCCCGCGTATTGCCGGGCAGAACGCCGATCTGCACCACCTTGATGCCGCGCGCCTTCGCCCAGTCCTCGCAAGCCGCGATCAGGACCCGGCCGGCCCCCTGCCCGCGCGCCGCTTCGACGAGATAGAGCTCGGCGATGTAAGCGAAGCGGCGCTCCGCGTCGACCACATAGATATCGTCCTCAGCCTCGTGCACCACCGCCCAGCCGACCGGCCCGGCGTCTTCGGCGATCAGGATCCGCCCCGGACGTTCGGCGAGATCGCGCAGCATCTTGTCGAGATAGAGCGCCGCGACCGGCGGATCGAGGCGGCGGTTGGGCTCGAAAGCGTGCTCGAACCGCTGCAACCCCATGATGAAGGCCAGCATGGTGGCGCGGTCGCGCGCCGGATCGGCATCGCGGACGCGGACGGTCACAGCGGATTGCCGTGCGTCTCGCGCACGAACAGCAGGCCGATGACGAAGGTCGCGCCGGCGACCGCGACCGGATACCAGAGGCCGAAATACATGTCGCCCGTCGCCGCCACCATGGCGAAGGCCGTGGTCGGCAGGAAGCCGCCGAACCAGCCATTGCCCAGGTGATAAGGCAGGCTCATCGAGGTGTAGCGGATATGGGCCGGGAACATCTCGACCAGCATCGCGGCGATCGGGCCATAGACCATCGCGACGTAGAGCATCAGCACGGACAGCACGCCGATGGTCAGCGGCCAGTCGATCCGCGCCGGATCGGCGGCCTTGGGATATCCCGCCTTCTCCAGCGCGGCGCCGAGCGCGGTCTCGAACACCGTTTTGCGCGCGGTGAAGTCGGGCTTGGCGAGCGGGCGGCCGTCGAAGGACGCGATCGCCGCCGCTCCGAAGCGCACCTGCGCGATGCTACCCGCCGGCGCCGCCTGATTGACGTAAGGCAAGCCGGCCTTGGCGAGGAAGCTCTTGGCCAGATCGCAGGAGGTGTTGAACACCGTCTTGCCGATGGGATCGAACTGCACCGAGCAGTCGGCGGGATCGGCCACCACCGCGATCGGCGTCGCCGCCGAGGCTTGCGCCAGTGCCGGATTGGCGGCCTGCGTCAACACATGAAACAGCGGGAAATAGGTCAGCGCCGCCAGCAGGCAGCCCGCCAGGATGATCGGCTTGCGTCCGATGCGGTCCGACAGCCAGCCGAAGAACACCAGGAACAGCGTGCCGATGGCAAGCGCGATGGCGACGAGCTCGTTGGTGATCGTGCCGTCGACCTTCAGCACCTTCTCCAGGAAGAACAGCGCGTAGAACTGCCCGGTGTACCAGACCACCGCCTGCCCGGCGGTGAGGCCGAGCAGCGCCAGGATCACGAGCCGCAGATTGCTCCAGCGCCCGAACGATTCGGTGAGCGGTTTGCGCGTCGTCCTGCCTTCCGCCACCAGGCGCTGGAACACCGGGCTTTCGTGCAGCCTGAGGCGTATCCACAGCGACACCGCGAGGAGCACCGCCGAGACCAGGAACGGCACCCGCCAGCCCCAGGCCGCGAAGGCTTCGGTGCCGAGCTTGCTGCGCGTGATCAGGATGACGATCAGGCTGAGGAACAGCCCGGCCGTCGCGGTGGTCTGGATCCAGCTCGTATAGAAGCCGCGGCGGCCCGGCGGCGCGTGCTCGGCGACATAGGTCGCGGCGCCGCCATACTCGCCGCCCAACGCCAGGCCCTGGATCAGGCGCAGCGTGATCAGCGCCACCGGCGCGATCACCCCAGCGGCGTCATAGGACGGCAGCAGGCCGACGGCGAAGGTCGCCAGCCCCATCAGCAGCATGGTGACCAGGAAGGTGTTCTTGCGGCCCCATTTGTCGCCCAGCCGGCCGAAGATCAGCGCCCCGAACGGCCGCACCGCGAAGCCGGCGGCGAAGGCGAGCAGCGCGAAGATATAACCGGTGGTCTCGTTGACGCCGGAGAAGAAGTGCTTGGTGATGAAGCTGGCGAGCGAGCCGTAGAGATAAAAATCGTACCACTCGAACACGGTCCCGACGGAAGCCCCGCCGATCACCAAAGCGTCGCTGCGGTTGAATTTGTGTTCTGGTGTGTCCGTGCTCGCCATGACTTCCCCCGGCCTTGACGCAAGGAGACTAGCGGAACTTCAGAGCGCTTGCATCGCTCGCAGCCGAATCTGGGCGGGCTCGATGATGACGATCTGGCCCGCGCAAGACGATGCAATTGCGTCGAGCCCATCCAGCGCGCGCCGTATCCGCGCCAGGCGTGGCAGGCCATCGAGACGCGCGATGACGATGGCAGGCGGCCTACGGGCTTCGGACTTTGCGATATGGCCGAAGTCGAGGTCGTCGGTCAGCAATATCCGCCGCTCGGCGTGCGCCAATCGAAACAAATCTTCGTCGTCGGCGCCGCGAGCGCTTTCCAGCGCAAACAGGACATCGTGACCGGCCTTGCGCAGTTCATCGACGATCAGGCGATCGCAGTTCTCGTCCGCCAGCACGCGCATCATTCGGCAACGAACAGCACGCGCTCATCGGCCAGCCGGGACGCCGCGAAGGCACAAGCCGCTTGGACATCTTCAAGCGTTAGGTGGGGATGCATGTCGATAACGTCGGCCGGCGTTGCACCGCTCGCTAGTTGCCGCATGATGTGCTCGACCGTGATGCGCGTGCCTTTGATCACGGGCTTGCCGACCATGACCTTCGGATTGATCACGATGCGCTTGAGAAGTTCGTCCATGGCTGCCTCCGCACGCCATCATAGCACGGCGCGGGCGCCGGAACCTACCCCAGCGCCTTGACGATTTCTTCCGTCATCTTCTTGGCGTCGGCGAACAGCATCATCGTGTTGTCGCGGAAGAAGAGCTCGTTCTCTACCCCGGCATAGCCGCTGCCCATGCCGCGCTTGACGAACAGCACGGTCTTGGCCTTCTCCACGTCGAGGATCGGCATGCCGAAGATCGGCGATTTGGGATCGGTCTTGGCCGAGGGATTGGTCACGTCGTTGGCGCCGATGACATAAGCCACGTCGGCCTGCGCGAATTGCGAATTGATGTCCTCGAGCTCGAACACCTCGTCATAGGGCACGTTGGCTTCGGCCAAGAGCACGTTCATGTGCCCCGGCATGCGCCCCGCCACCGGATGGATGGCGTAGCTCACCTTGACGCCTTCCTTCTTCAGCACGTCCGCCATCTCGCGCACCGCGTGCTGCGCCTGCGCCACCGCCATGCCGTAGCCCGGCACGATGATGACCGAGCCGGCGTTCTTCATGATGAAGGCGGCGTCGTCGGCCGAGCCTTGCTTGACCGGCCGCGTTTCCGCCGGACCCGCCGGGCCGGCGCTCTCGCCGCCGAAGCCGCCCAGGATCACCGAGATGAAGCTGCGGTTCATCCCCTTG
>CAYXMO010000170.1:0-6815 GCA_964465935.1 uncultured Rhizobium sp. | reverse complement strand
GGACGTGCATGCCGTGCTTGGAGCGCATGCCCTCGCCCCAGGCCTGCGAGAGTTTCAGGCCATCGCGGCCTTCGACATCGAAACCCGAACGGGCGACAAAGCCGGTGCCGACTTCGAAACCGCTGGCGTAGATGATGCAATCGACTTCGTATTCTTTGCCGGCGACGACGAAGCCCTTTTCGGTGATGCGCTCGACACCCTTGCCGTCGGTGTCGACCAGCGTGGTGCGCGGCGTGTTGAAGGCCTCAAGGTACTCGTCGTGGAAGCACGGGCGCTTGCAAAGCTGGCGGTACCAAGCCTTCAGGCTCTCAGCGGTCTTGCCGTCGGCGACGACGTCTTCGGCGCGGGCGCGGATTTCTTCCATCTTGTCGAAATCGGAGTCTTCCCAGGCGGCCCACATCGCCTTGGGCGTGCGCTCTTCCACCGGGATGGTCATGATGCGCTCGCGGATGCGGCGCGACAGGTCGGTCCAGCCGTCCATCACGAGGTCTTCGCTGGCGCTGCCGCCGGCCTGGTTGGCGGTGAAGTTCTCGAGCCAGCGCTGCTGCCAGCCGGGCGTCGCGATGCCTTTGAACCAATCGGGATCGATCGGCTTGTTGGCGCGGACATCGACCGAGGACGGCGTGCGCTGCACGACATAGAGCTGCTGGCAGGCGCCGGCGAGATGCGGCACCGCCTGCACCGAGGTGGCGCCGGTGCCGATGATGGCGACGCGCTTGTCGCCGAGCTTGTCGAGCGGGGCGCCCGTTGGGCTGCCGCCGGTATAGGCGTAGTCCCAGCGGCTGGTGTGGAAGGTGTGGCCCTTGAAGCTCTCGATGCCGGGGATGCCCGGGAGCTTGGCGATGTGGAGCGGACCGGTCCCTAAGCCGATGAACTGCGCCGTGAAGGCGTCGCCGCGGTTGGTCTCGATCAGCCAGGCGTGCTTGCCGGCCTGCCAAACGATGTCGGTGACTTCGGTGTGGAACAGGGCGTTGCCGTAGAGGCCGAACTGGCGGCCGATGCGCTGGCACTGCGCCAGGATCTCGGGCGCGTGGGCGTATTTTTCGGTCGGCATGTGGCCGGTCTCTTCGAGCAGCGGCATGTAGACCATCGAGGCGGTGTCGCATTGCGCGCCGGGATAGCGGTTCCAGTACCAGGTGCCGCCGAAATCGCCGCCCTTCTCGACGATGCGCACGTCCTTGATGCCCGCTTCCGAAAGACGCGCGCCGGCGACGAGGCCGGCGAAGCCGCCGCCGACAAAGGCGAAGGTGACGTGATCGGTCTTGGGCGCGCGCGCCTGGAAGGGCGTGTAGGGATCGGCGGCGGTGACGGCGCTTTGCTTTTCGAGGCGGGTGTACTGCGCGTTGCCGTCGGCGCGCAGGCGCTTGTCGCGCTCGGCGCGGTATTTGGCGAGCAGGGCCTGCTTGTCGACCGGACGCTTGGCCGGCAGGCTTTCCGCAGCGGACATCGGGACCACCTTTCGAATGTTCGGTATGGCTTCCTAGCAAAAACCAGAACTGACAACAAGTCAGTTCTGGTTCAGGCGCGGCAATTGGGCTTTCCGGGGCTCAAAACCAGCCATGGCGGCGGCCCCAGGCGACGAACAGGTCCGGCCAGACCGCGGCCGGCTTGCCCTGGGCCAGGCGGATGCCGAAGCCGTGGCCGCCCTCCTCGAACATGTGGAACTCGCTGTTGACGCCGGCGGCCGCGAGCGCGGCGCGGAAGGCGAGGCTGTTGGCGGGGTCGACTTCCTTGTCGTCAGCGGCGAGCGCGATGAAGGCCGGTGGCACATTGGGCGTGACGTGGCGGTCGGGCGAATAAAGCGCCTGCTGCGCCTCGGTGGGATTGGTGCCGAGCAGCTTCTCGCGCGAGCCGGCATGGGCGATGGGCGGAGCCATGCTGATCACCGGATACATCAGGCCGGCGAAATCCGGGCGGGCGTCGAGCGCGTCGAGCTTGTCGGCCGGACGATAGACCGGCTCGTCGGCGCGGGTGAGCAGCGAAGCGGCGACATGACCGCCGGCGGAGAAGCCGAGCACGCCGACGCGTTTGGGATCTACCGCGAAATCCTTGGCGCGGGCGCGGATCAGGCGCATGGCGCGCTGCGCATCCTGCAGCGGCACGTCGGCGCCGTTGTCCCAACCCTCGGCCGGCAAGCGGTAGCGCAGGTTGAACACGGTGATGCCGGAGCCGTTGAGGCGGCGCGCCGCCTCGAAGCCTTCCTTGTCGATGACGACGCGGCGGTAGCCGCCGCCGGGCGCGAGCAGCAGCGCGGCGCCGTTCGGCTTGTCGGGGCGGAAGACGGTGAGCAGCGGCGCCCCGATATCGGTGACGAAGCGGTCGTGGAAGACGGCAGGCGTCGGGCTGCGCTCGATGAGCTGGAGAGTGAGATGCACATGCGCGCCGCCGGGTGGGGTGCGCGGCCACAGCGGGATCGTCTCGGTGGGATCGCCGGGGAGACGGTCGCTGCTCGGCACCCAGCCGGGCTGGAGCGGATCGGCAGCGCGCGCGGACGCGGCGAACGTGGCAACGGCGGCGGCGCCGAGGCCGAGGACTGACCGGCGATCCATGGTGTCGCTCCTTGTCTGATACCGGTGTCAGAATCCTTGCACGCTCGGCGGAATGCAAGTTCACTGGCGATCGAGCCTTGCAATACAGCCTATCTGTCACGGCCCGCAAAAGCGGGCCATCCAGTTGGGACGCACACCGGACTGCCAGAGACAGGCTGTTTCACCTGGATGGCCCGCTTTTGCGGGCCATGACACCTAAGGAAACGGGAGCACATGGAATTCTTCACGGCCGCGTCGGGCGGCGAGCTTGGCACGTTCGCGCTCGGGCTGGTGCTGTCGGGGATCGTCGGCGGACTGGTCGCCGGGATGCTCGGCGTCGGCGGCGGCATCGTGATCGTGCCGGTGCTCTATCACGTGCTCGACCTGATGGGGATCGATCCGGGCGTGCGCATGCACATCGCTGTGGGCACCTCATTGGCGACGATCATCCCGACCTCGTTCTCCTCGACCCGCAGCCACGACAAGAAGGGCGCGGTCGATTGGGCGCTGCTGCGGCGCTGGGCGATGCCAATGATCGTGGGCGTCTTGATCGGCAGCGTGCTGTCGGGGGTCGCGCGCGGCCAGGCGCTGGCGCTGTTCTTCGCACTGGTGGCGCTGCCGGTCGCGATCCATCTGGCGTTCTTCGGCGAGACGCGGCGGCTCTCCGACCATCTGCCGACCGGCTTCGGCGGCTGGCTGCTGCCGGCGGGGATCGGCGGGGTTTCGACCATGATGGGGATCGGCGGCGGCACCGTCGGCGTGCCGGCGATGACGCTGTGCGGCGTGCCGATCCACCGCGCCGTCGGCACCGCGGCGGCATTCGGCTTCATCATCTCGATCCCAGGCACGGCCGGCTCGATCGTCAGCGGCTGGGGCGCGGCGGGACTGCCGCCCTATTCGCTCGGCTATGTGAACCTGCTCGGCTTCATCCTGATCGCACCGGCGAGCTATTTCATGGCGCCGTTCGGGGCGCAGATCGCGCACAGCATGGACCGCGCCAAGCTGCGGCAGCTGTTCGCGATCTTCATCGGCATCACGGCGCTGAAGATGCTCTACGACGCGCTGGGCCTGACGTTCCTCAATCATATCTTCTGATCGTATTCGCCGACTTGCGGGTGCTTGCGCAGGCGGGCGTCGAGGTCGGCGAACATGGCGCGCATCGCGGCTTCCGAGACCGGGCTTTCGACCACCACCACCAGCGAGGGCTTGTTGGAAGACGCGCGGACCAGGCCCCAGGTGCCGTCTTCCAGCGTCACGCGCACGCCGTTGACCGTGACGAGCTTGGCGATCTTCTGGCCCAGGACCTTTTCGCCCTTCGCCTTCATGGCTTCGAACTCGGCGACGATGGCGTCAACGACGCCATATTTGCGGTCGTCGGGGCATTCGGGGGCCATGGTCGGCGAGCCCCAGGTCTTGGGCAGGCCTTCGACCAGCCCCGACATCTTCTTCGCGCCGGCGCGGTCGAGCATTTCGAGCACGGCGATGGCGGCGGCGATGCCGTCGTCATAGCCCCGGCCCACCGGGGCGCTGAGGAAATAGTGGCCGCTCTTCTCGAAGCCGGCGAGCGCGCCGAGCTCGTGGGTGCGGCGCTTCATGTAGGAATGGCCGGTCTTCCAATAGTCGGTGGTCGCGCCGTTGGCTTTCAGCACCGGATCGATCTCGTAGATGCCGGTCGATTTCACGTCGACGACGAATTTGGCGTTGGCGTGGCGGGCCGACATGTCGCGGGCCAAGAGGACGCCGACCTTGTCGGCGAAAATCTCGTGGCCCTGGTCGTCGACCACGCCGCAGCGGTCGCCGTCGCCGTCGAAGCCGAGGCAGAGCTCGGCCTTGTGCGCCCTGACCGCGTCGCCCATGGCGTGCAGCATGTGCATGTCTTCGGGGTTGGGATTGTATTTGGGGAAGGTGAAGTCGAGCTCGGCATCCATCGGCACGACCTGCGCGCCGATGCGGCGCAGCGCTTCGGGCGCGAAGGCCCCGGCGGTGCCGTTGCCGCAGGCGGCGACGACGCGGATCGGACGCGACAGCTTGTGGCCCTTGGTGACCGCTTCCAGATAGGTCTCGCGGAAGTTCTCCACGCGGGTGTAGCTGCCGCCGCTGCGCGGCCGCGCCTTGCCGTTCAGGACGATGTCCTTCAGCGCCGTCATCTCGTCCGGCCCGAAGGTGAGCGGGCGCGCCGCGCCCATCTTCACGCCGGTCCAGCCGTTCTCGTTGTGGCTGGCGGTGACCATCGCGACGGCGGGGCAATCGAGCGCGAACTGCGCGAAATAGGCGACCGGCGAGAGCGCCAGGCCGATGTCGTGCACGGCGCAGCCGGCGTTCATCAGGCCCAGGATCAGGGCCTGCTTGATCGATTGCGAATAGGAGCGGAAATCGTGGCCGACCGCGACTTTCGGTTCGATGCCGAGGTCGTGGAAATAGCTGCCGAGCGACAGGCCTAGGAGCTGGACGCCGGTGAGGTTGAGCTCCTTGCCGAACTGCCAGCGCGCATCGTATTCGCGAAAGCCGTTGGGGGTGATCAGGGGCAGGTTTTCGTAGTCGAAGCTGTTGGGCTTCAGGTCGGTGCGCAGTGTCATGCGGCTATGTCGCCCGGCAGCGCGATGAAGGCAACCCGGCTTTTTGATGGTCGCGCGGCCTGACGCGAACCGCTCACACTTCGCGGGGCCGCGCTCCTAGGTCCCATCGGGCTCCGGCTCATGCGGGCCGAGCGTGCCGTCCTTGCTCTCGAAGCGCGGGTTGGCGATGTCGAACGTGTCGAAGCCGCAATGCGGGCATTTGGAGAAGACATCGTCTTTCGCGAAATGGGTCGTCTTGTGGCAGCGCTCGCAGCGGTAGCTGCCGCTGGCGCGGACCATTTCGCCGGTCTTTTCCGTCATGTCGTTCCCCGGTTTGTCAGCTGCAGGAGCAACGCCGGAGCGGGCGGTCCGTTGCGCTCCGGAAATTAGCAACATAATTGTTTTCGAGAACGCGCGAAGGGGGCCCCTCTCCCGCTATCTCGGATAGCCGAGCTGGGTGCCAACCATATGTGGGAACGGCGTCCTTGATGTTCAAGGACGCGTGCTTATTTCCGTCTTGAGCTTGTGATATCATTTTTCCTACAGGCACACGGTGTGAAATGGTCGAGCCCAAGCCCTTGCATAAGGAGACGCGCGCCCTGGCGCAGGCGCTGAGCCTGCCGGCGTTCGAAGCGGGCTGGGTGTGGCTGGCCGGCGCCGGGCCGGGCGATCCCGGGCTCGTCACCGTGCTCGGCGCGCATGCGATCCAGAGCGCCGACGTCATTCTCTACGACGCGCTGATCGACAAGGCGCTGCTCAAGCTGGCGCGGCCGGGCGCGAAGCTGGTGTTCGCGGGCAAGCGCGCCGGCGTGAAATCCTGCAAGCAGTCCGATATTTCGCGCACGCTCGTTTCGCTCGCGAAAAAGGGCAGCCGCGTCTTGCGGCTCAAGGGCGGCGACCCCTTCGTGTTCGGGCGCGGCGCCGAGGAGGCGTTGACCCTGGCGCGCGCGGCGGTGCCGTTCCGCATCGTGCCGGGTGTGACGGCAGGGATCGGCGGTCTCGCCTATGCCGGGATTCCGGTGACCCACCGCGACACCAACCATGCGGTGACCTTCATCACCGGCCATGGCGCCGACGGGCAATTGCCCGATCTGGATTGGACGAGTCTGGCCAAGGGTTCGCCGACCCTGGTGCTCTACATGGCGCGCAAGACGATGGGCGCCATCGCCGCCAGGCTGATCGCGGCCGGGCGCGCGGCGAACGAGCCGGCGGCGGTGGTGTCGGATGCGACGCGCGGCGCGCAAGCGGTGACCGTGACGACGCTGGGAGAGCTTGGCGAGGCGGCGCGCGGCGCGGCGCCGTCGATCGTCGTGATCGGCGAGAACGTGAAGCTGCGCGAGGGCCTCGACTGGCTGGGCGCGCTGGCGGGACGCAGGCTGGAGCCCTGGCCGCTGGGACGCGACAGGCTGAGCGACGCGTCGTAAGCTCGCGTCCGCCGGAGGCGCGCCATGGACATCGTCGAAGCGACCGCAAGCTACGAAGCGTGGCTGGGCGGCAAGGTTTCGCTCTACAAGCCGGACCTTGCGGTCAAGCACGAGACGATGCGCGGCAGCGCTTTCGGCTTCCTGCGCGCGACCTATTATCGCTGGGTGCAGCAGTTCGGCACGGTCTGCGCCAAGGCGGCGGAGGCGCCGCGGACCTTGTGCGTCGGCGACCTGCATCTGGAGAATTTCGGCAGCTGGCGCGACGGCGAGGCGCGGCTGGTGTGGGGCGTCAACGATTTCGACGAAGC
>CAYXMO010000169.1:0-6864 GCA_964465935.1 uncultured Rhizobium sp. | reverse complement strand
AGGAATATTGGGGCCTGCGCGGCCTCGCCTACCGCATCAAGAAGAACCGCAAGGGCCACTACGTGCTGCTCAACATCAACGCGCCCGCCGGCGCGGTGCAGGAACTCGAGCGCCAGCTCAAGATCAACGAAGACGTGCTGCGCTACATCACCGTGAAGGTGGAGAAGTTCGAGCAGTCGTCGAACAAGAACAAGCGCGAACGCGAAGACAGAAGCGAAGAGACGAGCGGGGAGACGGTGCAATGAGTCACGCTGGACAATCAGGCGGTCGCGACGGTGGCGGCCGCGACGGTGGCGGTCGCGACGGCGGGGGCCGCGATGGTGGCGGCCAGCGCCGTCCCTTCTTCCGTCGCAAGAAGACTTGCCCGTTCTCGGGCGCCAACGCGCCGAAGATCGACTACAAGGACGTCAAGCTCTTGCAGCGCTTCATCTCCGAGCGCGGCAAGATCGTGCCGTCGCGCATCACCGCGGTTTCCAACAAGAAGCAGCGCCTGCTCGCCAACGCGATCAAGCGCGCGCGCTACATGGCGCTGCTTCCCTATGTGTTGAACTAGGGAGCCAGAGCCATGCAAGTCATTCTGCTCGAACGCGTCGAGAAGCTCGGCCAGATGGGCGACGAAGTCCGCGTCAAGGACGGCTTCGCCCGCAACTTCCTTCTGCCCAAGAAGAAGGCCCTGCGCGCCAACAAGACCAACCGCGAATACTTCCAGGGCCAGAAGGCCCAGCTGGAAGCGCGCAACCTGGAACAGAAGAAGGAAGCCGAGGCCGTCGGCGCCAAGCTGGACGGCAAGACCTTCACGCTGATCCGCCAGGCCGGCGACCGCGGCCAGCTCTACGGCTCGGTCAGCCCGCGCGACATCGCCGCCGCGATCAGCGAAGGCGGCGTCACGGTCGACCGTTCGCAGGTGCCGCTCAGCACCGCGATCAAGGCGATCGGCCTGGTGAAGGTCGCCGTCGTGCTGCATCCGGAAGTCCGCGTCGCGGTGACGATCAACGTCGCGCGCAGCGAAGACGAAGCCGAGCGCCAGGCGCGCGGCGAGGACGTGCTGGCCGAACGCACCGAAGCGCAGGAAGCCCGCATCGCCGCCGAAGAACTGTTCGAGGAAGGCGCCGGCCCGAAGACGGAAGACGGCGAAGCCGAAGCGGCCGACGCCGAGTAAGGCGCCTTCCGCGGCAGACAATACCGGGGGCCGGCTCGCGCGAGCCGGCCCTTTTTGCTTTCCCGGCTAGCCGGCGCATTGCCGGCTGTGTCAGTGTCGGCGGCACGGCCTTGGACGGACTCCATGCGAGCGGCGGACGTCGTCATCATCGGTGGCGGGATAGCGGGCATTTCGCTCGCCGGCCGCCTTGCCGGGCGCGCGCGCGTGATCGTGCTGGAGCGCGAGGACCTGCTTTCCTATCACACGACGGGCCGCTCGGCCGCGGTGTTCCTGGAGACCTACGGCAACGCCGATGTTCGCGCCTGGACCAAGGCGGCGCGCCCGTTCTTCGAGCAACCGCCGCAAGGCTTCAGCGCGACACCGCTGCTCAGCCCGCGGCCCATGCTGTATTTCGCGCGGCCCGCGGAGGAAGCGGCGCTGGCCGAAGCGGCCGCCGAGAATCCCGCCGACATCGAGCCGCTCCCGGAGGCGCAAGCCTATGGCCTGGTACCGGTGTTGCACCGGGACCGCTTCACGCGGTTCGCCATCGAGCGCGGCGCCGCCGACATCGACGTCAACGCCTTGTTCGAAGGGTTTCGCCGCATGGCGGTGCGCGGCGCGGTGGAAATCCTGACGCGGCAGGAGGTCGTCGCGCTCGAACGCAAGCCGCCGGGCTGGGCCGTGCGCACGCGAGACGAGAGCTTCGCCGCGCCCGTCGTCGTCAACGCCGCGGGCGCCTGGGGCGGCCAGATCGGACGCCTCGCCGGACTGGGCGACAAGGGCTTGCAGCCGTTGCGGCGCACGGCCGTCATCGTCGCGGCGCCCGAAGGGATCGATATCTCCCCATGGCCGCTCGCGCTGTCGATGGGCGAACCGCAATCCTACTTCAAGCCGGACGCGGGACGGATCCTTGCCTCGCTGGGCGAGGAAACCCCGTCCGAGCCCTGCGACGCGCAGCCGGAGAATGAAGACATCGCGACCATCGCCGCCTTCCTCGAAGAGACCACGACCATCCCGGTGCACCGGATTTCGCGAAGCTGGGCGGGATTGCGCAGCTTCACGCCGGACCGCACCCCGCTCTTCGCCTTCGACGAAGCGGCTGCGGGGTTCTTCTGGCTGATCGGACAAGGCGGCTACGGCATCCAGACGGCGCCGACGATTTCGGCGCTTGCCGCCGAGGCGATCCTGGCACGGCTTTGAGCGGCGCGCCTAATCGTTGGGGTATTCGCGGCGATAAGCCTCGAGGGCGTCCCGCTTGGCCCGGTATGCGCCCGTCAAGCCGGCATAGGTCTTGGGAAAATAGAAGCGCAGCCGGACCAGTGCGTTCCGATACAACTGGATATCGTCCCATTGCTTCAGATCGTGCAGCAGCGACGCGCGGTGCGCCGCTTTGGTCAGTCCGCTCCAGTCCCTGGCGATGCGCGCCGCGAGCGCCGGCGTCTGAACCGGCGAATTGACGTACAGGATCGCGGTCGGCTGGTAGCGCACCGCGGTCAACGGACGATCCACGATTTGGCCGATCAGGACCTCGCAGACATCGCCCACCGCGACGGTGTAGGTGCCTTTGAAAAGCCGGCAATGGGTCAGGTGCGGGCCGTCGCAGCCATAGCTGGAATTGTCGCGGTCGCGGGCGAAATATTCCTCGCTGAAATATTGCCCGCCGAAGAAGTCGAACCAGTCGTCGCTGCCGACGGCGATCGCGGTGCGGCGAGGATCGCGCAGATGCGCGATCAGCGCCGGCAGAGCGGCAGCGCCGCGGCGCACGATCTCGCGCATCGGCGGCGCAATCGCGGGCTCATGGACGGGCAGCAAGCCGACGGTGAAGCGCGGCGGCTCGTCATCGGCCAAGAACGCCTCGAACATGCCACCGCCCGCGATGCCGACCGTCTGATCGTGCAACCCGGTCAATTCGTCGATGAGTTGCGTGGTTGTGAGACTGGACAAGTCGCGCGTTTCGGCGGCGGCTGAAGCCGCCAGCCCGCTGCTCAGCAACATGGCGGCAATGGTACGTCTCATGACGCAATCCCCGCTACGAGTATGACGGCAGGGGCAAGGGTCTGCACCATTTGCATTTCATCCAGGACTAGACTAAGCTTAGTCCATATGGAGATTTCCATGCCTACAGTCAATATCCACGCCGCCAAGACCCATCTGTCCCGCCTGGTCGAGAAAGCTGCGGCCGGCGAAGAAATCATCATCGCCAAAGCCGGCGTGCCGGTCGCGAGGCTTGTGCCGATGGACTCGCGTGCCAACAAGAAGCGGATCGCCGGCCTGCTCAAGGTCAAGATACCTCCGGAATTCTATGAGCCTCTGCCCGACGACATCATCGACATGATGATCAACGGCCCGATCTTTCCGGACGAAAAGTCCTGATGCGATTGCTTCTGGACACGAATATCCTGATCTGGTTTCTCGCAGAACCCCAGCGCCTCAGCCGAACGGCCTTCGCCGACATCGAAGATCGGGGCAACGAAATACTGTTCAGCGCCGCCAGCATCTGGGAAATCGCGATCAAGGTGACCAAGAAGCCGGGCTCGTTTCCGCTCGACGCGGAGGAAGTCTTCGCGATCGCACTGGAGACGGGCTTTCGCGAACTCCCGGTGCGGGCAGCGGTCGCGCGGCACGTCGCGAATCTGCCGCCACACCACAACGACCTGTTCGACCGCATTCTCATCGCGCAGGCGATGACGGAACCGGCCATCCTCTACACCGCCGATGCGCAGCTCGCGGTTTACTCCGAACTGGTCCGCGTGATCTGACGCCTGCCTATCTGATCGCAGTCGCCAGCAGGCTGGTGCGCTGGTTCCATTGGAATTGACTCTGCACCAGCTGCAATCCAATCAGCGCTGTGGCGCCGAGCGCTGCGGCCTTGGTCTTCAATTCGTGCAGGCATTCCTCATACGACGTGTCGTTGACGCCCTCGACGCTGGCGTAGACGACGCCGAGCTCCGTTTCGCCGCTCGCCAGGTGCGATAATGTGCTGATCCGCATGGCGATCTCCTAATTGCCGCCGTCGACGGCTTTATAGACCGACAGCGAATGCTCGAAGGGGCCGGGCTCCAGCGCCAGCGCGCCCTGGAACGGCTTGGACAACTCGATGGTGATGAACAGCAGCATGCAGATCATCGCCGTCAGGACGCCCATCATCAGCATGTGCGGCCACCACACCTCCATGAAGAGCAGGCAGCCCATGGCGACGACGATGGTGGCGCCGCCGATCAGGCCGAGCCACAGCACCCACGGCACCGCCTCGCCGGCCTGCAGCGTGCGCTTGTTGCGCGCCGCGGTGACGAGCGAGAATTGCTGCAGGAATTCGCGGTTGATCGCCGAGTTCTCGGTTTCCGCCGGCATATGGGCGAACTCGCGGTAGATCGCGGCGATCTGGCGCCGCGCCTCGGGCGCCGCCCCGCCGGTCTTGGCCTGGATCTCCCACTCCTTGCCGACCACCGCTTCGGTGTAAGCGCGGATGTGCTCGCGCATGGCTTTGAGCTCCTCGCCGTCCATGCCGTTGGTCATGCGGTACATCGTGGTAAGGGTCGAGGCTTCGGCCGCGACATTGCCCTTGGCGTCGCCATAGGCCTCCCAGACCACGACGACCAGAAAGCCGAGCATCACCGCGTAGATCGTGCCGGCGGTCAGGAACAGCGGCACCAGGACGTCGTTATGGCCTTCGCGCACGCGGCCATGCAGGAACCGCCGCGCCAGCAATACGCAGAACGCCGCGAGGATCGCGGGCGCGGCGATGACCGCCAGTCCAAGCAGGAACGTGTTCAAGATTGCCCCCTTATCGCCGCGGCGTTCGGCGCGCTCGCCTGAATCACCGCGAACGGCGCGCAAGGTACAAGCAGCTTCCCGGCAGGCCGCATGTAATCGCGTTCATAAATCCCCGCGACAAGCCCATTAACCCGGCGGTTTCCCGGCAGAATGCGGCCCTCGCCGCCGCCGCCCTTCTGCGCTATAGTGGCCGCCACGGGTCAAGGACCGTCGCCGTCCGCCTGGCGCTCAGCGCCGCGGAGTCAGGCCATTCCAAACACGAAATTCAGCGAAAGGATTCGCGTCCATGTCCCTTGTCGTCCCGGTCAAGCGCGTCACCGTCCCGGAGATCCGCGCCCACAAGAATGCCAAGCCCGTCGTCTGCCTGACCTGCTACCACGCCCACACCGCGCGGCTGCTCGACGCCCATGTCGACCTGATGCTGGTCGGCGACAGCCTGGGCATGGTGATGCACGGCATGGAGAACACGCTGGGCGTCACGCTCGACATGATGATCGCGCACGGCAAAGCGGTGATGCGCGGCAGCAACCACGCGCTCGTCGTCGTCGACATGCCGTTCGGCTCCTATGAGGAGAGCCCGCAGGTCGCGTTCCGCAACGCCGTGCGCGTCATCCAGGAGACCGGCTGTACCGCGGTGAAGATGGAAGGCGGCGTGCGCCTGGCCGAGACCGTGCGCTACCTCGTGCAGCGCGGCATCCCGGTGATGGGCCATATCGGATTGACGCCGCAGGCCTTCAACGTCACCGGCGGCTTCAAGACCCAGGGCCGCACCGAGGCCGAATGGCCGGCGATCGAAGCCGATGCCGCGGCGATCGCCGAGGCCGGCGCCTTCGCCATCGTGCTCGAAGGCATGGCCGAGCCGCTGGCCGCCAAGATCACCCGGCAGATCGCGATCCCGACCGTCGGCATCGGCGCTTCGGCGGAATGCGACGGCCAGATCCTGGTGATGGAGGACATGCTGGGACTCAATCCCAACCCGCCCAAATTCGTCCGCCAATATGCGAGCCTGGGCGCCGAGCTCGAAAAGGCGGTCAAGGCCTATGCCCAGGACGTGCGCGACCGCGCCTTCCCCGGCAAGGAAAATGTCTATGCCATGAAACGGGTTAGCTGAGTTTTCGGCCTTTCACCCTTTTCACCCGTCCTCAGTTGCCAGTCGCCCCCGCAGCGGCTAAATCATCCCGCGCGGTCAAGGGCTTGGGCCCGCCGGCTTGGGCATGACCGCCCCCGAAACGAGGATCATCCAGTGAGCGACATCTTCCGCGAAGTCGAGGAGGAAGTCCGCCGCGAACGCTTCGAGCAGCTCTGGAAGCAGTACGGCGACTACATCATTGCCGGCGCGGCGCTGATCATCATCGCCATCGCGGGCTGGCAGCTGTGGCAGCGCTACGAGACCAACCAGAAACTGAAGGCTTCCGAGACCCTGATCGCGGCGCAGCAGCTGGCCGCCGCCGGCGACATCACCAAGGCGACGCCGGCTTTCGCCACCGTGGCCAAGGACGCGCCCGGCGGCTACGCCAAGATGGCGAAGCTGTCGCAGGCCGGCACGCTGCTCGCCGCCGGCCAGCGCGACGCGGCGGTGACGATCTACAAGCAGATCGCAGCCGACGACGACGGCGTGATCGGCAAGCTGGCGCTCATCCGCGCCGGCTGGGCCTTGTCCGAGACCGCGCCGCGCAAGGACGTCGCGGCGCTCCTGGCGCCGCTCAGCGATGCGAAGAATCCGTGGCGCTTCGCGGCGCGCGAAATCCTCGCCTATGCCGACTACCATGCCGGCGACCTTAAAAAGGCGCAGGACGAATTCCAGGCGATCTCCGACGACAAAAGCGCGACCACGGGCATGCGCCAGCGCGCCGGCGCCATGGCGGCGTTCCTCAAGAACGGCGGCCTCAGCGATTTCGGCACCGTGCCGCAGCCGCCGGCGCCGCCGGGCATTCCCGACCCCAACGCGGTGG
>CAYXMO010000168.1:0-6913 GCA_964465935.1 uncultured Rhizobium sp. | reverse complement strand
GCAACCCGATCCTCTCCGAGAACATCGTCGGGCTGGCGCGCATGGTGCGGTCCTATGCGCTGCCGGCGTTGGAGGACGTGGCGTTGTGGCACGAGCGCGACATGTCGCATTCCTCGGTCGAACGCTTCATCGCGCCGGACGCCACGATCACGCTCGATTTCGCGCTGGTGCGCATGGCGGGCATTGTCGACAAGCTCCTGGTGCGTGCCGACCGGATGCAGCAGAACCTGGAATCGACGCGCGGCATCATCCATTCGCAGCGCGCCCTCCTGGCGCTGACTCAGGCCGGGATCGAGCGCGAGGCGGCGTACAAGCTGGTGCAGGGCAGCGCGATGCGCGCCTGGGCCGGCGAGGGCACGCTGCTGGAGCTGCTCAAGGCCGATCCGGCGGTGGCGAAGGCGGTGCCGGTCAAAGACCTCGAAGCGATGTTCGACAACGCCTATCACACCAAGCATGTCGACACGGTTTTCGCGCGCGTGTTCGGATAGGGGCGGCACATGATCTCGGGGAGCCTGGCCTATCGCATCAGCTTCGGCGGCGCCGTCGTCGTGCTGCTGCTGACGGTCTACAGCCTGTTCCAGCCGGCACTCGTCGCATGCGGCAACCTTCAGCCCGGCTATGCGCCGGTGATCGCGGAGGAGTTGGCGCGCAGTGCCGCCGACCTGCAGGCGATCTTCGGGGTGGGACCGAGCGCCTGCCGCAGCACGCTGGCGGCGCGGATCGATTTCATCACCTGGGCCGATTGCCTGGCGTTCATTCCGGCCTATGGCGTGTTCGTCGCGTTCTTCTTCATCGCGATGGCGCGGCGCGACGAGCGCTCGGCGCTCTTGGGTTTCATCCTCGCCGTGGTCGCGGTGGTCGCCGACTATCTGGAGAATGTCTGCCTGTTCCAGCTCACCGCCGCGCCCGATGCACCGGGCTTCTCGCTCATGGTGCTGCCTTGGGCGACCGGCGCCAAATGGCTGGCGCTGGGCCTCGCCGGCGCGGTTGGCGGCACGATCCTGATCCAGTCGGGACGGGTGAACTATCCGGCTGCGGCGCTGTGCGGCCTCGGCTTCTTCGGCACGGTGCTGGGCATTGCCAATCCGCACCTGTTCGGACCGCTGATCTCCAATGCGGTGACGCTGTCCTGGATCGTGTTCCTGGTCGTCGTGCTGCGCGGGAGCCTTCCGCGCACGGGCTCAACCATAGCGGAGCTTGAAGTAGAGGATGGTGCCGGATAGCACGAAGGTGACGCCGTTGGCGGCAATCAGCGGCACATCGCGGATGACGAAGCCGTAGACCAGCCAGAGAAATATGCCCGTCGTGAAGACGGCGAACATCGGCAGCGACAAATCCTTGGTCGAGCGCGTGCGCCAGGTCTGGATCACCTGCGGCAGAAACGCGATGGTGGTGCAGAACGCGGCGGCGAGCCCGATCAGGGTGATAAACATGTGTCCTTTCTCCATCCGTCATGGGCGGCCCCCGGGCTCGCGCCGAAGGCGCGACCCGAGGACAGGCTCTTGAGCCGCCCATCCATCCGGCGCGCGTCCGCGCGCCGAAGAATCTCATGCGCCCGCGGACGCGGGCACGATGGGTGGCCGGGTCAAGCCCGGCCATGACGAACTTTTTAAGCCGCCCTGAGCTTGTAGCGCACCGGCAAGGTTTTCAGGCCGCTGACGAAGGTCGATTTCACGCGGCTGGTCGGGCCCGTCATTTCGATGGAATCGAGGCGGCCGAGCAGTTCCTTGAAGAAGGCACGGATCTCCATCTTGGCGAGATGCTGGCCCAGGCACAGATGCGCACCGTAACCGAAAGCGACATGGCGGTTGTTCTCGCGGTCGACGCGGAACTTGCCGGCATCCGGCCACACATCCTCATCGCGGTTGCCGGAGATGTAGAGCAGCTGCACCGCATCGCCCTTCTTGATGGTGCGGCCGCGCAGCACATAGTCGTCGCCGACATTGGTGCGCATGAAATGCTGCACCGGCGTGACCCAGCGGATGATCTCGTCCACCGCGCTGTTCAGCAGATCGGGATTGTCCTTGAGCTTCGTGAGCTGGTCCGGATTTTCGATCAGCGCCTTGAGGCCGCCGGCGATGGACGAACTCGTCGTGTCGTGGCCGGCGGTGGCGACGATGATGTAGTAGGACGCGGTCTCGATCGGGCCGAGCGGAGCGCCGTTGACCTTGCCATTGGCGATGACGGTGGCGAGGTCCTCGCCGGGATGGGCGCGGCGCGCCTCGGTCATGGCGTTGAAGTACATGAAGAAGTCGGCGATGACGTTGCTGCCCGGATCGCGCTCCTTGCGCTGCATGTCGGGATCGCCGCCGCCGAACAATTCCTGCGTCAGCTGCAGCATCTTGGGCTCATCGGACTCCGGCACGCCCATGATCGACATGATGACGTGCAGCGGATAATAGACCGCGATATCGCGCGAGAAATCGCATTCCGGCCCGATCTGCTGCATGCGGTCGACATAGCGCTTGGCGAGCTCGACGGTACGCGCTTCCAGGCTCTTGCGCAGGTTGACGGGCATGAACCAGGCCTGGGTGAGGCCGCGATAGCCGCGATGATCCTCGCCGTCCATGTCGATCAGGGTGCGCAGCGGCGAGACGCGGCCGGTCTTGGGATCGGGGCCGCCCCACATCGCGGCGAAACCGGTCTCGGCTTCGATGTTCATCAGCACCGAGCGCGGCTCGTTGTGGAACTGGTCGTTGAGCTTTTCGATCTCCAGGATGTCGGCGTGCTTGGTCAGGGCCCAGTAGGGGCGAAAGCCCTCGGGCACGGTCCAGTGCACAGGATCGGTCCGGCGCAGTTCGGCGAGGACGCGATGGAGCTCGACCTCGTCGCCATAGATGGCGGGGTTGGCGATGGCGTTGTCGATGGCGGCGGACATAGGTTCCTCGCGGAAATCGGCACAGGCTAGTTGCGCCGATTTCCGCGGCGGAAGTCAATTCAGGCGGCTTTGCGCGCGTTCCGCGCTAACGCCGTGTCGGGGCCGATGTCCTGCCTCGGAAAACGCGATGTTTCGGCCAGTATGTCGACGAGCGCGGTCCAAATTTCGCTGTCGCCGACATGCGCCCCCTGCTTGGCCAGATCGCCGAAATTGCGCGAGGCGACCTGGCGCACCAAGTCGCCGAAGGTGCGGCAATCCCTAGGCAAGCGGCACGGATCGACCCAGATCAGCGCAACACCCAGGACGAACAGCGCGGCGAACCATGTGTAGCTCAGATGAAAGATGGACAAGGGAATGAGAAGCAAAAAGGAAATGCCGACGAACGCAAACCCAACGTTGCCCACCCAGGTGAGCACTCTGAACGGCATCGAAAGGCCCGATTGCTTGGACAGGTGCGTCAGCCACGCTTTCGGCGAGCCGTGGACGAGATCGGCCAGCAGGGTCGACGGCGTGATATCCCTGCGATCGTCCGGCAGGGCGCGGCGCAACCGGTAGAACGTCATCGCAGTCGCGCAGCGCCGATTTGCGTCGTAGCCAGCAGCGAACCGGCCTTTCAGGATTTCGAACAAATCCCCCACGCTCCGAACGGATTCGCCGGCCGCGAATTTGAAATCGAACACCTTCTCGATATCGAGCGCCAGATCGCTGCAATCATCGCCGTCGAGATCGAGTGTATTGGTCAATTGCGTCATGACCAGACGTTAGCACATTTCAATCCCCCAGCGCGAACGCCACCACCGTGTCGCCGCGCTTGGTGCCGAGCTTGGAATGGCCGCCGGCGGCGATCACGACGTATTGGCGGCCCTTCCACATATAGGTCATCGGCGTCGCCTGGCCGCCGGCGGGCAGACGGCCCTGCCACAACTCGGCACCGGTCCTGGCGTCGAAGGCGCGCAGGTAGTCGTCCATCGCGGCGCCGATGAAGACGAGGCCGCCGGCGGTGACGATCGGACCGCCGAGATTGGGCGTGCCGGGCGCGATAAAATACTCGCTGAACGGCAACAGGTCCTCGCTGGTGCCCAGCGGCACCGACCACAGGATCTTGCCCGTATGCATGTCGACCGCATGCAGCTTGCCCCAGGGCGGCGGATTGCACGGCAGGCCGAGCGGCGAGAGGATCGTCTCGCGCTTCATGCCGAACGGCGCGCCAGCGTTGGGCGAGACTTCCTTGTCGAAGAAGCGCTCTTCCGCCGCCGCGTAGTCGCCGCGCTTGATCAGCGTGATCAGGTGCATGGCATTGCTGGTGTTGACGTAGACGATGTCGTGCGCCGGATCGAAAGCAAGCCCGCCCCAATTGGTGCCGCCGCCGGTGAAGGGATAGAGGATCGAGCCCTGCGTGCTGGGCGGCGTGTAGATGCCATCATTGCGGGCGCCGGCAATGATGTCGCGGCAGCGGCCGCGGTCCCAGAACGTCAAGCCGAAGGCGTCATCCGGCTTGATCGTGACCGGCGCCAAGGGCGGCGGCGCGATGGGGAAAGGCTGGGTCGGCGACAGCGCGTCGCCGGCGGCCGGGCTCTGCGGCACCTTGCGCTCGACCACCGGGATGAGCGGCTTGCCGCTGTCGCGGTCGATGGTGAAGAGCAGGCCCTGCTTGGTCGGCTGCAGCACGGCTGCGACCGTCTTGCCGTTGTAGGTGACGGTACCGAGCGTTGGCTGCGCCGGCAGATCGTAATCCCAGACGTCGTGATGCGTGGTCTGGAACGACCAGGCGACGCTGCCATCGGCGATGCGCAGCGCGACGATGGAATTGGCATAGGTGCCGTTGCCGCGGCGCAATCCGCCGAAGAAATCCGGGCTGGCGCTGGAGACCGGCAGGAAGACGAGGCCGCGCGCGTCGTCGATCGACATCGGCGCCCAGACATTGGCGGCGCCGGCGCGGAACGGCGGCTTGTCGGCGCCCAAGGGATCGAAGCTCCAGCGATGCGCGCCGGTCTTGGCATCGAAGGCGTGCACCGTGCCGCGCAATTCGTCGACGCGCTGGTTGTCGTCGACCGAGGAGCCGACGATCACGACGCCATGGCTGATCACCGGCGCCGAGGTGGTGTGGATATTGCCGCGGCGGTCCGGCTTGCCGTCGGGAGCGATCTTCACCGTGCCATGGACGCCGAAGCCGTCGCAGGGTTTGCCGCTGCGCGCATCGAGCGCGATCAGGCGGCGGTCGGCGGTGTTCAGATAAATGCGCGTGGCACACGCCGTGTTCGGCGCGCCGAGATTCGACGCGAAAGCGACACCGCGGCAGACATAGTCGTTGGGATAATGGATGCTGGTGTCGAGCTTGGGATCGAAGCGCCAAAGCTGCGCCCCGGTGCCCGGATCGAGGGCGCTGACCTCGTTGAACGGCGAGCAGACATAGAGCCGCCCCTCGGCCAGGATCGGCGTGTTCTCGAACGAGGCGCGCTTCATGGTGCCGGCATGGCTGACCATGTCGCCGGTCGAGAACGACCAGGCAGGCTTAAGGCGCCCGACATTGGCCGGGGTGATCTGGGACGCCGGCGAGAAGCGCTGGCCGCCCTGGTCGCCGCCATAGGTGGGCCAGCCCGGCTCCGCCGCCAGGCTCGGAGCGATCAGCGCCATGGCCAGCGCCAGCCCTATGATCCAGCTTTTCATCGCGCACCCTCCCAACCGGGGCCTGGGCAGCCTATGGTCGCGCCCATGTCCGGCCTTCATTCCGATACCAGCCAATCTGGGACTTCGCCGGCGCCGGCGAAAGGGGCGCGGGACGGCGCGCGCGCGATTGGTGATATCTGGCAAAGGCTTGGGATGAGCGGCGCGCTGCCCGGGACGAGCGGCACGGGCTGGCGGACGTTCCTTTATTCCTTCGCCGCGGTGGCGGTGATCGTCGGCGCGATCAACGTGGTCGACGTGATCACGATCCGGCACGAGGAGCCACAATACGGCTTGGCCGGGCCGATCGTCTGGGAAGGGTCGAGCTGGCTGACCTGGCTGGCCTTCATATGGATCGCCTGGGTGGCGTTCCGACTGGCGCCGCCGCTGGGACGGCCGCGCTGGCGAGTGCTCGCGGTGCACCCCATCGGCGCAGCACTATTTTCGCTGGCGCATGTCGCGGGCTTCGTGACTCTGCGCAAACTCGTCTATTGGCTGGCGGGCGATGTCTATCACTACGCCCCGTTCTGGCCGCATTTCTTCTACGAATTCGGCAAGGACATCTTCGGTTACGTCCTGATGATCGCCGCTTTCGCGCTCAACGAGCATGTGTTGCTGCTCTACCAGCGGGCCCTGCCGGACGCGCCGGCGCTGTTCACGATCCGCGACGGCGCGCGCATCGCGCGCGTGCCGGTCGCCGACATCCTGGCCGTCGCATCGGCTGGGAACTATGTCGAGTTCATGCTGCGCGACGGGCGCAAGCTCCTGATGCGTTCGCCGCTGAGCGCGATGGAGGCGGAACTTGCCCCGCGTGGCTTCGTGCGCGTGCACCGCTCCTGGCTGGTCAATGCGATGCAGATGACGGGACTGAAACCCGACGGCAGCGGCGACTACACGGTCGAGCTGGGCGCGCTCAACGTGCCCTTGTCGCGAAGGTTTCCCGAAGCGCTGGCGAAATTGCGGGCGGGGTGAGTGCGCGTGCTTCGAGGCTCCGCTTCGCGGAGCACCTCAGCATGACGAGAGTAGCGAAATCCGATCCAAGACGTCATCCTGAGGTGCGAGCGCAGCGAGCCTCGAAGGATGGCAGCGCCGCCCTACTTCGCTTCCTTCTGCACCTGCTCGGAGGCGACGTCGAGGAGGTCGGCCATCTTGTGGCGGATGGTGTGGTCGGTGACCGTGGCGGGCAGGTCCCCCCGCACCTTGCGGAACACGTCCTCGTCGCCCGGCTCCTCGAAATCGGCGGCGATCACTTCCTTGGCATAGGCCGTGGCGGCGTCACCGGACTTGCCCATCTGCTCGGCCGCCCATAGGCCCAAGAGCTTGTTGCGCCGGGCCATGATCTTGAACTGCATGTCGGCGTCGTGCGCCCAT
>CAYXMO010000167.1:0-6920 GCA_964465935.1 uncultured Rhizobium sp. | reverse complement strand
TGGTCAAGGGCGCCTATTGGGACAGCGAGATCAAGCGCGCGCAGGAGCTCGGCCTGCCCGAATATCCGGTCTTCACCCGCAAAGCCTCGACCGACGCCTCCTATCTCGCCTGCGCCCGCATCATGCTCGGCGCCGGCAGCGCGCTCTATCCGCAATTCGCCACCCACAACGCCCATTCGCTCGCCGCCATCGACGCCATCGCCGGCAATAGCCGCGACTTCGAATTCCAGCGCCTGCACGGCATGGGCGAGGCGCTGCACGAGATCCACCGCGCGCTCGGCGGCGTGCCGACCCGCATCTATGCCCCGGTTGGCAGCCATGAAGACCTGCTCGCCTATCTCGTGCGCCGCCTGCTCGAGAACGGCGCCAACACCTCCTTCGTCAACCGCCTCGCCGACGACGACGCCCCGATCGCCGACATCGTCGCCGATCCGGTGGCGCAGACCGCCGCGACCCAGCCGCGCCGCAATCCGCGCATCGCGCTGCCGCCCGATATCCTGGGCGAGCGCAGGAATTCGGCCGGCTTCGTGCTCGCCGATCCCAAAATCTCCGAGCCGCTGCTGCTGGAGATGGACGCGCATCTGCAGGCGCCCCACGCCGCCGCTCCTGCCGGTGCCAAGGGCGAAGCGGCAACGCTGCGCGATCCGTCGGATCGCCGCCGCGTCGTCGGCACCGTCGTCGAAGCCAGCGCGACCGATGCCGCGGCGGCGCTCGCGGCGGCGCACGGCACACAGCGCGGCTGGGACGCGCGTGGCGGCAAAGTCCGCGCCGGTATCCTCTACCGCGCCGCCGACCTGTTCGAGTCCAACCACGCACTGCTGATGGCGCTGGCGGTGCGCGAGGCGGGCAAGACGCTGCCCAACGCGCTGGGTGAAGTGCGCGAGGCCGTCGACTTCCTGCGCTACTACGCCTCGCGCGCGGCGCAGCAATTCGAAGAGCCGATCCGCCTCGCCGGGCCGACCGGTGAGTCCAACGAGATTGTGCTGCGCGGCCGCGGCGTCTTCGCCGCGATCAGTCCGTGGAATTTCCCGCTCGCCATCTTCACCGGCCAGGTCGCCGCCGCGCTCGCCGCCGGCAATGCGGTGCTCGCCAAGCCCGCCGAACAGACGCCGCTGATCGCCGCTGCCGCCGTCAAGCTGTTGCACCAGGCCGGCGTGCCCGCCGACGTGCTGCATCTGCTGCCCGGCGACGGCCCCCGCATCGGCAATGCGCTGTTCGCCGATCCGCGCCTTGCCGGCGTCGCCTTCACCGGCTCGACCGAGGCGGCCACCGCGATCAACCGCGCCCTCGCCGCACGCAACGGTCCCATCGCGACCCTCATCGCCGAGACCGGCGGCCAGAACGCCATGATCGTCGACTCGACGGCCTTGCCCGAACAAGTGGCGCGCGACGCGCTCGCCTCGGCGTTCGACAGTGCCGGCCAGCGCTGTTCCGCCTTGCGCGTCCTGTTCGTGCAGGACGACGTCGCCGGCAAAATGCTCGACATCATCCTGGGCGCGATGGACGAGCTCAAGCTCGGCGACCCGATGCGCCTCGACACCGATGTCGGCCCGGTGATCGACGAGGCGGCGCGCGAGGTCCTGGAAGCGCACGCTACGCGCATGACCAGGGAAGCCAAATTGCTGCGCAAGCTCGCCGTGCCGGCGGAGCTCTCGAACGGCGTCTTCTTCGCGCCGCATGCCTTCGAGATCTCCGGTCTCGCCCAACTCCAGCGTGAAGTGTTCGGCCCCGTGCTGCACGTCGTGCGCTATTCGTCGGACAGCCTCGACAAGGTCTGCGACGCCATCAACGCTACCGGCTACGGTTTGACGCTGGGCATCCACAGCCGCATCGAGGAGACCGCCGCCTTCGTCCGCGACCGCGTCCATGCCGGCAATGTCTACGTCAACCGCAACCAGATCGGCGCAGTGGTCGGGGTGCAGCCCTTCGGCGGCGAAGGCCTGTCGGGCACCGGGCCCAAGGCCGGCGGCCCCAACTACCTGCTGCGCTTCGCCGCCGAGCGCACCTACACCGTCAACACCGCCGCCGCCGGCGGCAATGCGGCGTTGCTGAGTTCGGGCTAGACTTGGCGCCGCCGCCCTCCATACCCACATAGCGGGGCGGAGGGAGCGGACATGGCCAAGGACAATCTGCCCGCGACGGCGTCTTCGGCGCGCGACATCGATGCCTTCCTGAACAAGGCCGCCAAGCTGCCCACCCTGGCGCAGGCCAAGGGACGGCTGATCTTTGCGATCGACGCGACCATGAGCCGGCGCCCGGCCTGGGAGCGGGCGCGCGAAATCCAGAGCGACATGTTCGCCGTCGCGCAATCGATCGGCGGACTGGCGGTGCAGCTGGTCTATTTCCGCGGCCATGGCGAGTTTCACGCCAGCGGCTGGACCGCGTCGGCTGAGGTCCTGGGCAACCGCATGCGCGACGTCAATTGCCGCAGCGGCTTCACCCAGCTGTGCCGGGTTCTGGATCACGCCGGTGCCGAGGCGGCGCTGACCAAGGTCGGTGCGCTGGTCTATGTCGGCGACGCCTTCGAGGAGAGCGCCGACGAAGCCGCTGCTGCCGCGGGGCGCCTGGCGCTCTTGGGCGTGCCGGCTTTCATGTTCCACGAAGGCGACGATCCCAATGCCGCCGCCGTGTTCCGCGACATCGCGCGGCTGACCAAGGGCGTCTATGCCAGGTTCGATGCCGGTGCCGCCAAACAGCTGCGCGATCTGCTGATGGCGGCTGCGATCTACGCCACCGGCGGCGCGGTGGCCTTGCGCGAGCACGCGAACAAGAAGGGCGGCGAGATTCTGCGCATCGCCGACGCCATGAGCGGCAAATAGATGGGCGAGATCGTCCTGGGCTTCCTCGCCCTCATCCTCATCCTGCTGGCGCTGCGCGCCTTCGTCGGTGCCAATCCGAGCACCTTGGCGCGGGCGCTGCGCTATGTCGGCGTCGGCGTGCTCGTGCTGCTCGCGATCGGCCTGTTCGCGGTCGAGCGTCCGGCGGTCGGCGCTTTTCTTCTCAGCATCGCCTGGGGCTTGTTCACCGGCGGCCATGTCGTGCCCGGCAGCTGGCGCTGGCCGCGCACCCGCTTCGGCACTTTCGGCTCGTCCGGGTCTTCGGGCCAAAGCTCAAGCGTGCGCACCCCATGGCTCGAAATGGAGCTCGATCACGACAGCGGCGCCATGCGCGGCACGATCCTGACAGGGGCGTTTGCCGGCAAACGGCTCGACCAGCTTGGCCGCGACGATCTGATGGCCTTCTATGCCGAGGCCGGCGACGGCGAAACCCGGCGCTTGCTTGAAGCCTATCTCGACCGCACGCTCGGAGCCGAATGGCGGCAAGCCTCATCCGGCGCCGAACCGCCGCCCAAGGCCGCGCCGTCGGGGATGACGCGCGGCGAAGCGCTGAAGATATTGGGTCTCGCCGAAGGGGCGAGCGCCGACGACATTCGCGCCGCGCATCGCCGCTTGATGCTGCAGAACCACCCCGACCGCGGCGGCAGCGACTACCTCGCCTCCAAGATCAACGAAGCGAAGGACTTTTTGCTCGACGGCTAGCGCGACGACGCCAGCACGGTGAAGCAGGTCTGGCCGCGCTCGGTCAGGCGTGAGCACACTTCGCGCGCCTCGCGCTCGACGAACGGGCCGAAGCGGGCGCGATAGAGCGTATGCCCGTCGACTCCGGTGAACGGAATGACGATACGCGCCGCCTGGCCCAATATGTCCATCGAGCGTTCGGCATAGGAGGCGAGCTGGCCGCGCGCCTGGTTGAGATCGGCGAAGGCGCCGATCTGGATCGTCCACGCCTTGGCGCCCATCGCCATGATGCTGGTGCCGGCGTCGCCGATGTCGCCCTCGCCGATGTCGGCGCGCAGCCGCGGCTTGGGCGTCGGCTTGGCGGTTGGTTTGCCCGGCGGCGCCGCCATCGCGACCTCGCGCGGCTTGGGCGTGATCACGGGAACGTCTTCGGCGGCGACCTCCATCGGCTTGGGCGTCGGACGCGGGACATTGGCCATGCGCAGAGGCGCGGCGGGCGTGGTCGTGTGCAGCGGCGGCGGCGGCGGCAAGGCGGCAACATGCTGCGGCGCTGGTGCCGGCGTGTAGACCGGGGCAGGCGGCACGGCGGCGACGCGCTGCGGCTGGGGTGCTGGCGTGTAGGCCGGCGCCGGTGGCAGCGGGGTGGCTTGCGCGACGACCGGCGCGGTGTTGGGACGCGGCGGCGGCGGCGCGGCGATCACATTGGTGTCGTCGTCGCCGTCGTCCACCGCGGCGGATTCGGCGGCGTCTTCGTCGTCCGTCGCTTCGGGTGCGACGTCGAGGCTGGCGATGACCGGCGGCGCGTTGACGGCGACGTTGCGCCACGGCACGCCGGCATGCGCCACCAGCGCCGGGTTGCGGCCGATCTGGTTGAAGGCGTCGTCGAGCAGGCGGACCATCTCGACGTCGCGGCGATGCGCCGTGCGCCCGCCCATCACGACGCCGATGATGTGCGAGCCATTGCGCACTACCGAGGAGACGAGATTGAACCCCGAGGATCCGGTGTAACCGGTCTTGATACCGTCGGCACCTTCATAGCGTCCGATCAGGTTGTCGTGCGTGACATAGGCGGTGCCGCGGAAATAGAAGCCAGGCGTCGCGAAATAGGGAAAATACTGCGGAAAGTCGTAGGCCAGGTGCCGCGCCAGGACCAAAAGGTCGGCGGCGGTCGTGATCTGCAGCGCATCGGGCAGGCCCGAGGCATTGTGATAGAAGGTGCTGCGCATGCCCAGGTCGCGCGCCTTCTGGGTCATCAGCTCGGCGAAATGGCCTTCCGAGCCGGCCAGCGCCTCGGCGATCGCCACCGCGACGTCGTTGGCCGAGCGCACCACGATCGCCTTGATCGCGGTGTCGACCGGGATCATGTCGCCGGCATAGAGATGCAGGTTGGTCGGGCGCTGCGACGCCGCGTGCTCGGAGATCGGCAGCATCGTCTGCATCGTCACGTCGCCGCGCTTCAGCGCTTCGAACAGCAGGTACAGCGTCATCATCTTGGTCAGCGACGCGGGATGGCGCTCGGCATAGGCGTTGCGGGCATAGAGCACGCGCCCGGTCTCGCCGTCGGCGATCAGCGCCGCATCCTTGACCGGATCGGTGGCGCCTTCGGGCAGCGGCGCCCGCACCCGCCCGCCATGGTGGTGATGGCGCCCGCGCGCCCACGCGCTGTCCGACCCGGCCACCATGGCCAAGCCGATCACCGCCGTCACGAACAGCGTTCGCACGAGCACGCCGATTCCGGCGCGCGGCTGTCCAAACATCACAGCCCCAATCTTTTTATCGTCGGCGCCCCAAACGGATTCGATAAGACCAAATTGACGCTCCGACCGCAAGCAATCGGAATTGACCTTAAAAAACCGGTGTTTACGAATGATTAACGACGTCTTTCGCTCCGTAAAAATCCCTAAATTCGCGGTAAATTGGTGCAGTGCAACAAAACCCCTTGACAGCAAAGGTGCTGCACCGCATATAACCCGTGTTGCACCGCAGCAAGGCCGCTGGCCGCAAGACGGTGCGCCATGAAACTTACGAGGAGTAACCATTATGGCAAAAGCAAAGACGGCCGGCGAGAAGCTCAACGGCGCCACCGAAACCTTCGAAAACGCGTTCAAGACCGGCAGCGAAGCGCTCAAGGCGAACTTCGAGAAGGCCGCCAAGGGCTATGAGCAGTTCATCGGCTTCCAGAAGGAGACGGTCGAGGCCTATGTGAAGGCCGCCAACGTCGCCGGCAAGGGCGCCGAGACGCTGCAGCACGAGATTTACGCCTTTTCCAAGCAGTCCATCGAAGGCACCATCGCCAACGCCAAGGCCGTGATGGCCTCCAAGTCGGCCCATGAAGCGTTCGAGCTGCAGACCGGCTTCGCCAAGTCGGCGTTCGAGTCCTATGTCGGCCAGATGACCAAGCTCGGCGAGCTGGTGGTCGCGACCTCCAAGGAAACTTTCGAGCCGATCCAGGGCCGCGTCCAGGCTTGGGTCGACGTCGTTCAGAGCGCGCGGGCGGCTTAATCTCCCCCCAAAGTCGTCCAGCGTGCGAAGGGCTCGGGAGCAATCCCGGGCCCTTTCGCTTTTTCGATTCGCCCGCAGTAACCGCGCCGCCATTAGGTTCTTTACCGGGGGCTTTGCTCCGCCCTCTTATGGAATAGGATAGGCGTCACCATATTGAGCGTGTGACACTTAACGATGAAAGACGGACGAGACGGGCGCGGCGGCCAGGGAACACGCGATGGGGGCGGCGGCACGGGAACCGGCATCGTCACCAAGACCCGGCCCAAGACCAAGAAGCCGAGCCTCTACAAGGTTCTGCTGCTCAACGACGATTACACGCCGATGGAGTTCGTCGTGCACATCCTGGAGAAGATCTTCAACAAGAACCGCGAGCAGGCGGTCGAGATCATGCTCCATGTCCACCGCCACGGCGTCGGAATCTGCGGCGTTTTCACCTATGATGTCGCCGAAACAAAGGTCGCGCAGGTCATTGAATTCGCCCGCCGCCACCAGCATCCTCTGCAGTGCACCATGGAGAAGGAGTAGCGTTTAGATGCCCTCACTCTCGCGTAGCCTGGAACAAGCGTTACACCGCGCGATCAAGCTCGCGAGCGACCGGCATCATGAGTACGCCACTCCCGAGCACCTGCTGCTCGCCCTGATGGACGACAACGACGCCGCCCAGGTCATGAAGGCCTGCAACGTCGACACCGACGCGCTGCGCAAGACGGTGCAGAAGTATGTCGACGAAGAGCTGATGACCCTGGTGATCGAGGACGGCGAGGACGCCAAGCCGACCACCGGCTTCCAGCGCGTGGTCCAGCGCGCCGTGCTGCACGTGCAGAATTCCGGCCGCGAGGAAGTCACCGGCGCCAACGTCCTGGTCGCGCTGTTCACCGAGCGCGAGAGCCACGCCGTCTA
>CAYXMO010000166.1:4148-6924 GCA_964465935.1 uncultured Rhizobium sp. | reverse complement strand
TCGACGCCTTCGGGCTTCTTCATGTCCAGCGCCACCGCCTTGCGCCCGCGATAGGTGATTTCCCCTTTGCCGGGGGAGCGCCCGCCCTTGCGGTCGATGCGGATGACTTCGGCGCCCATGTCGGACAGCAGCATGGCGCAGAACGGGCCCGGCCCGATTCCAGCAAATTCCACCACCCGAATTCCCTGCAAAGGACCCATGCCGAACCTCATCGCAATTGCGCCGCAATTCCGTCTTAGCTGGCGCTTCGATGTTCGACAATATTTGGGGGCGAAGCATGCGCCAATGGAGCGTGGCGGTGTTCGGTTTGGCCCTTGTGGCCGCTACGGCAACTGCGGCTCTCGCGGCGCCGCAGGCGGTCTGGCGCGTCGACAGCGTCATCGCCAAGATCATCAAGGGGCGCCTCGTCGTGCAGGCCAAGGGCGCGGTCGCCAGCGGCGGCTGGACGCGGCCGCGCCTGCATCTGGAGCCCCATGCCGCCGAAGCGCCCGACGAAATCATCGAGTTCCAAGCCTCGCCGCCACTGGACAACGCCGTGGTGATTCAAGAGCTGCTGCCGGTCGAGACGACGGCGGTGTTCCCGCTGCCGCATTACGGCACGGTGCGCGTCAAGGTGACGTCGCAGTCCAACAGCGTCACGGCGCCGATTCAGTAGCGGCCTGCGCCGCCCGGTCGATGATCTTCGCGAGCACTTCGGCTTCGCGCGCGCCGGATATCATAAAGCGGCTGTCGAAGATGAAGGTCGGCACGCCGCTGATGCCCATCTGGTTCGCCATGCCGGCTTCGCGCTCGACCGCTTCGAGATCGGCGTTCTTGGACAGCAACTCGGACACCAGCACGCAGTCCATGCCGGCTTCCGCCGCGATGTCGCTGAGCACGCCGGCGTCGCCGATGTCGCGGCCGTCGACGAAATAGGCTTTGAACAGGCGCTCGACGATGTCGTCCTGCATCCCGGCACCGCCGGCCCAGCGGATCAGGCGGTGCGAGTCGAGCGTGTTCGGCGTCTTGGCGATTTTGTCGAAGGCAAAATCGATGCCCTCGCCCGCCCCTTCGCTGCTGATCGCCTCGCCCATCGCGCTGGAGCGCGGGCTGTCGCCAAACTTGGCTTTGAGATAGGCGCGGCGGTCGACGCCTTCGCGCGGGATCGTGGGATCCAGGCGATAGGGCCGCCAGAACACCTGCGCCTGGACGTCCGGCCGCAGCGCCAGCGCCCGCGCGATCCGGCGCTTGCCGATGAAGCACCAGGGACACACAGTGTCGGAAACGATGTCGATCTGCATGTCACCAACCTAGCCTCGCCGCCGCCCGGGAGGGAGGGGGATGAGGCCAAATCCTTCAAACAATGATCAATATCTTGCGCTTTGGTGAAATCCACGACTAGGGGCAGCATGACAACGACATTCGACCTCACCGGCCGCACCGCCTTCGTCACCGGCGCCACCAGCGGACTGGGCCGCCACTTCGCCAAGGTTCTCGCCAAGGCCGGTGCCGCCGTGGCGCTGGCCGGGCGCCGCGTCGATCGCCTCGCCGCGGTCAAAGCCGAGATCGAGGCCGCCGGCGGCCGCGCCGCCGCGATCCCGCTCGACGTCACCGACGCGGCGGCCATAGCCCCGGCGCTCGATGCTGCGGAGGCCGCGCTCGGCCCCGTCGACATCCTGGTCAACAATGCCGGCTTGAGCGTGCTCGGCCTCTCCGTCGACATTTCCGCCAGTGACTTCGACAAGGTGATGGCGACCAATCTGCGCGGGCCGTTCCTGCTGGCGACCGAAGTCGGCCGCCGCCTGATCGCCGCCAAGCGCGAGGGCCGCATCGTCAATATCGCCTCGATCGGCAGCTACCGCGTCCTGCCCGGCGTCACGCCCTACTGCATCTCCAAGGCGGGGCTCGCGATGATGACGCAATGCCTCGCCCGCGAATGGGCGCGCAAGGGCATCAACGTCAACGCGCTGTGCCCCGGCTTCATCGAGACCGAACTCAACGACGAATGGTTCGCCTCCGACAAGGGCAAGGCCCAGATCGATACCTTCCCGCGGAAAAGGCTGGCGAAGGAAAGCGACCTCGACGGCATGTTGCTCCTGCTGTGTTCGGACGCGTCACGCACCATCACCGGCTCGCTGCTGACGGTGGACGACGGGCAGGCGCTTTGAGCACCGCGATGCTCTTTCTGGCCTTCGACATCGCGACCATCGTCTGCGCCGCCCTCGTCGGCGTTCGCGTCATCGCAAGCTGGCCGCGCCTGCGAACCGCGCAGCTCGTCGCGCTGATCGCGCTCTGCGGCGTCTGCGACGTCATCCTGGGCCGTTACGACTACCGCTACTGGATTCCGGCGCCGTTCCATTTCGAAGTCGGTGCCTTCGCGCCGTTCCTCAACCTCGCCCGCAATCTGACGCCGGGCCTGTTCATGATCCTGACCTTCGTCCTGTTCACCGACCGGCGGCGTTTCCCGCGCGCGCTGCTGGCGCTGTTCGCGGTCCAGATTTTCCTCGACGAACCGGTCCGCTGGTTCGGCGTGACCGCCCTGCCGCTTCTGACCGAGGTGGCGCCGGCGCTGCTGCAAACCCTGTTCGGCGGCATTGCGCTCTACTGGACCGTCGCCGACTGGCGCGGCGATCTGATCGAGAGCCGCCGCCGCGTCCGCATGCTGACCTCGGCGGTCGTCAGCCTCGACCTCGTCGTCTCCGGCCTGCTGTCGCGCCTGCTGATCGATCCGGACACGGTCCTGAACTACCAGACTCATGTCGCGCTGGTCGTCAGCCATCTGGCGATCTGGGTCTTC
>CAYXMO010000166.1:0-4048 GCA_964465935.1 uncultured Rhizobium sp. | reverse complement strand
CCGGCGCTGCGCCGCACCCCGATCCTGACCATCGCGCTGTCGGTCGGCTATCAGTCGGTCAACACCTTCAACCGCGGCTTCCGCGAGGTCATGGGCATGACGCCATCCGCCTACCGCGCCCAGGACGCCGAAAAACCAGCGCCAAAAACCGAATAATCGGCCCAATTTCAGAATTTGGTGAGACCCCTGCAGAAATCGGCGCGCTTTCGCCGCACCGGCCTCGCCATGGTCCCTGACGCAACGAAGGGACGACCGTCATGGAACCGCGAAAATACTACCTCGACTGGCTGCGCGTGCTCGCCTTCGCCTTCCTGATCCTGTTCCACGTCGGGATGCTCTACGTCACCTGGCACTACAACCTCAAAAGTCCGCGCCTGGTGCCGGGCATCGAATGGCTGATGAACGCGCTGTCGGCCTGGCGGCTGGCACTGCTGTTCTTCATTTCGGGGGTCGCTTCGCGCTTCCTCATCGCCAAGCTCGGCGCCGGGCGCTTCGCCCTCGACCGGGTGCGCCGCCTGCTGCCGGTAATCCTGCTCGGGATGTTCGTCGTCATCCCGCCGCAGACCTATGTCGAGCTCGTCTCCAAGGGCGTGACGCATCAGGACTATCTGTCGTTCTGGATCAACTCCTATCTCGCCTTCGACCAGACCATGGTGCGCCCGCTGCACAAGACGATGCCGACCTGGGATCACATCTGGTTCCTGGTCTATCTGCTGGTCTACACGCTCGGCTTCGCGTTGGTCTTCGCCCTGACGCGCCGCGCCAAGGCCAAGCCGCGGCCGCTGCCGCTGGCGCCGCTGCTGATCGCGCCCGCGCTCTGGCTGGCAGTCGCCAATATCGCGATCTGGAAGCACCCGTTGACGGAGGCGCTGGTCAATGACGGCGCCGGACATCTCAAATGGATCGGCATGTTCGTCATCGGCGCACTCTGCGCGATGCAGGAGTCGTTCTGGAACTGGGTGAAGACGAAGCGGGCGATCCTGCTCGCCGCCGCCGCCGCGCTCTACGGTGTGCAGAACCTCGTGAACGACCCGCTGTGGAGCGCCGTCGGCGGCGTCTATGCCTGGGCCGCAATCTGCGCGCTTTGCGGCTACGCCTATCGCTATCTGAACCGGCCATCAGCACTGCTCAGCCATCTGAACGAGGCGGTGCTGCCGATCTACGTTCTGCACCAGCCGATCCTGCTGATCGCGGCCTTCGCGTTGTTCCCGCTGCGCCTGCCGCTCGGGCTCGAAGCCGCGGCCTTGGCGGCGATCACCGGCCTGGGCAGTTTCGCGATCTACGAAGCCCTGATCCGCCCCTGGCCGCCCATGCGGTTTCTGTTCGGGCTGAAGCAGGCGCGCGCTTGACGCGGTGCGCGCCCAGCCCCGAACATGCGCCATGGTGTGGCCCTTCGATCGCGTCAAAACCTTTCTTCTGCCCGATGACGAGGATTGGCACCTCGCGGTCTGGGGCTGGCTGCTGGCGCGCTTTGGCGAAGAGCGTCTGAAGGCAGCGCCGCTCGTGACCGCGACCCGCGGCTACTTCCCACCCAGCGACGCGGCCGGGCATGCCCGCGCCGAACATGTCTTCGCCTGCGTCAAGACCCTCGCCGGCATGGCGGAGTGGCCGAGCGAACTCGTCGCCCAGGCGCAGCGGCCTGGCCAGCGCGTGTCCGAACTCGGCTACGTCAAGATCGACAAGGGCGACATGCCGCTCGGCACCTTCTCGCGTTCGGGCAACAAGGCACTGATCACCTACGATCCCGCCTCGATCGACAATCCCGCCATGCTGGTCGGCACGCTGGCGCACGAATTGGCACACTACCTGTTGCACTCGACGCCCGACCTGCCGCCGGGCCAGGAGACGATGGAGGAATTCGCCACCGACCTCGCCACCGTCTATCTCGGCTTCGGCCTGTTCGGCGCCAATCAGGCGTTCAACTTCAGTCAGTTCCGCGACGTCTATTCCCAGGGTTGGCAGACCAGAGGCGCCGGCTATCTACGCGAGCGCGACTGGGCGCTGGCGCTCGCAATCTTCTGCGCCTTGCGCGGCGACGCCGTCGCGACGCTCGAACCGTGGCTGAAGCCCTATCTCTACAAGGATTGCAAAGCCGCGGCGCGCTATCTCTCCAAACAGCCACGGGCGCTGGCGAAAATCGCCGAGCACAAGACCTTCTACGAGGGAAAGACCGCTACGCCGCCGCCGCGGTGACGACGCGGTTGCGGCCGTTGCGCTTGGCGCTGTAGAGCGCTTGATCGGCGCGGTGCAGCAGCGCCTCGGCGGTGTCGCCGGCGCCTTGCGTCGCGGCGATGCCGATCGAGATCGTGATGTTGAGCTTGCCGGGCGCCCGGCTGATCACCACCGGCGTCGTCTCGATGCTCTTGCGCAGACGCTCGGCGATCGAGAACGCCAGGCTCATGTCGGTGTCCGGCATCACGACGACGAACTCCTCGCCGCCATAGCGGCAGGCCAGATCGATGCCGCGGACATTGGCGCTGATCCGGTTGGCGAATTCCTTGAGGACTTCGTCGCCGATGTCGTGGCCGTGGCCGTCATTGACCGACTTGAAGTAGTCGATGTCGAGGATCAGGAAAGCAAGCGGCTTGGCGGTGCGGCCCGCGGTCGAGACCAGATTGTCGAGATGCCGCGTCATGTAGCGGCGATTGTGCAGGCCGGTGAGCTGGTCGGTGATCGCCATCTCCAGGCTGAGCTGCACATTGTGGCGCAGCCGGTCGGCATAGCGTTTCTTGCGCAGCTGGGTGCGCACCCGCGCCACCAGTTCGTTCTTGTCGACCGGGCGGGTGAGGTAGTCGTTGACGCCCATTTCAAGCGCTTGGGTCAGCTTGCGGCGGTCGCCGTCGGTGACGACGACCAGGATCGGCACGTTACGCCCTTCGGGCAGCGAGCGCAGCTGCGAGCACAGGCGCAGGCCGTCGAAGCCGCGCATACCGAGGCTGACCACGATCAGGTCATAGTCGCCGCCGCGCACGCGCACGAGAGCTTCCTCGAACGTATCGACCGAGGCGACTTCGTGCCCCGGCTGCAGCGCAGTAGCGAACCAGGCGACGGATTCGGGGCGGTCTTCGATGATCAGGATGCGGCCCGTCGGGCTCGCATCCATCAGCGTCGTGGCCGGATCGATCAGGCCCATGCTCTGGCCGGTGGTCTCGCGCATGCGCAATTCGTCGGTCATCATCTTGAGGCGAACCAGCGAGCGCACGCGCGCGAACAGGGCCGCGTCGTCGACCGGTTTGGTCAGGAAATCGTCGGCCCCGGCGTCGAGGCCCGCGACGCGGTCCGACGGCTGGTCGAGCGCGGTGACCATCACCACCGGGATATGGGCGGTCTTGGGATTGCTCTTGATCCGGCGGCAGACTTCGAAGCCGTCCATGCCCGGCATCATGACGTCGAGCAGCACGATGTCCGGCGCCTCGGCGTCGATCTTGGCCAGGCATTCCAGGCCGTTGAACGCGCTGACGACCTCGAAATACTCGGCCGTCAGCTTCGCTTCGAGAAGCTTTACGTTGGAGAGGATGTCGTCGACGACTAATACGCGCGCCGTCATGGGCGTGGCCTATCCGATGAACCGGCGAACCGTGTCGAGGAAGCTCGTGACCGAAATCGGCTTGGAGATGTACGCTTCGCAGCCGCCCTGGCGGATCACTTCCTCATCGCCTTTCATCGCGAAGGCGGTGACGGCGACGACGGGGATGGATTTCAGCGAATCGTCTTCCTTGAGCCATTTGGTGACTTCCAGGCCTGAGACTTCCGGCAGCTGGATGTCCATGAGAATCAGATCGGGGCGGTGTTCGCGCGCGATGTCGAGCGCTTCCATGCCGTCCTTGGTCTGCAGGATGTGGTAGCCATGGGCGTCGAGCAGATCGTGGAACAGCTTCATATTGAGCTCGTTGTCCTCGACGATCAGCACGGTCTTGGTCTTGGCGTCCATGAGATACTCCGGTGTGCGCGCGCACTTTTCGGCGAGGCCGTCCCCGTAACGGCTCTACCAGGGGTCCTGCGATGGTTAGTATTAGGCGGCAACCCTTAACGATCGCTTGACGATGCG
>CAYXMO010000165.1:0-6925 GCA_964465935.1 uncultured Rhizobium sp. | reverse complement strand
GACCTGTCGCCGGTGTGCATGGCGGCGGCGCTGCATTTCGATCTCTCGGTGCCCAATTTCGGCATCCAGGAGCTGATGCACCACAGCGCCGAGACCGACGCCGTCTTTCCGCACGCCTACAGCTTCAAGGACGGCATGATGCATCCGGGCGAGGCGCCCGGTCTCGGCGTCGAGATCGACGAGAGCCTGGCGGCGAAATATCCCTATAAGCGCGCCTATCTGCCGGTGAACCGCCTGGAAGACGGAACGCTGTTCAACTGGTAAGGGCGCCGTCGGCATAGGCCGGACGGCGCGCCAAATGCGCCGGCCGCGGCGGCACAGCAGGACGCCGTGCGATTTCTCGCTTGGCGGCAGGCGTTTCACGGCTGTCAAGAGAGACCGTCACGGCGCTCCGCCTATTTCAACGCTATGCGTTGGAAAACCGGAGGGTCACATGTTGCAGCAAGGGTTTTCACCGAATCTCGACCGCAAAGAGGTCACTACGTTCCTCGCCAGCGTCGCGCAAACCTGGTCGGACCAGCCGCCGCGCAAGCCGGGCTATGATCTCTCGCTCATGCCCATGAAGCTGGCGCCGCCCAGCCCGCCGCTCGAACTGGCCTATGCCGTTTCGGAGAAATACGAAGTCGTGGAAGGCCGGACCGGCGCGAACAAGGGCGTCGTCGTCGGAAACTTCGATGTCGTCGTGCCGGTCGTCCAGAGAGTCGCGATGACGGTGGCGAGCGCTCTGCTCGTCAAGACCACGGCGACGGCGGCGCAGAAACAGGCGATCGAGGCCGCCTTCCAGCAATATTCCTATCCGCTGAGCGGCGACCCCGACGATTTCATCCGCGCTCGGATGGCCGGCGATCCCACGATCACCAAGGACTTGTTCGTCGTCGCCCACACCTTCTCGCTGGACAAGGGCGGCAACGCGGCGCAGCGCCATGACGAGCAGCTCAACGCTCTCCTCGCACAGTACGACGGAAGCGCGCAGGGATCGGTCACGGAAGCGCCCGGCGGTCCGCCGCAGGACATCCACGGCGAGCAAGGCTATTTCAGGAAACGCAACCTCGAAGCGCGCCACATCGCAAGCAAGGTGCTGGATCGGTTCCCCGACCCGAACACCGACCAGCTTCACCAGATCGAAAATCCCGGCACCGGCGCCATCGACAAGATCGCCAAGCTGGAAGGAAGTGCGATCGGCTGCAACGAAGACTACGTCCTCAAGCAATGGAAGGTCGTCACCTTGCTCTCGTTCCCCGAATTCATGGTCGTCTGGCGCGACGTCTCTTTCGACATCGGCTGCGGCATTTGGGTTACGTTGACAGTCCCGGCGCTGCAGACCCGCCAGTCGGACATCAATCTCTATGCCTATGCGCGATACCCGCAAAATCTCGGCGCGCTCGCCGAGAAAGCCATCCTGACCTGCATGCTGGAAGCGGCATTGGCCGGCGCGGTGGTCGGTGTGGTGCTCGGCAATTTTGCCGCCGCGATCGCCGCGTTTCGTGCCCTGCTTACCGAATGCCTCAAGGACAAGTTCAGCCAGTTCGTCAGTTGCATGATTCCCGGTTTGATGCTCGCCACCGAGCCGTCAGGCCCGTGGCACGACGTCTAAGTCTCAGCCGGCAATGCCGCCGCGGCCTCTAGCAAGCCGCGCAGCCAGTCATTGGCTACCGCGTCGATCACAAGATGGACGCGGTCGCCGGCGCCGCGGTTGGCGACGCGGTGCGGATCGCTGAGGCGCAGATACCAGGCCTCGCCCGGCGCGAGCACGACGCGGCGGCGGTTGACCTCGAATTCGACGTCCGGATTGGTGAGGATCGCGACATGGATGCGCGCCATGCCGTCCTCGATGTTCAAATCGAAATCGCGGTGTTCCTTGATGACCGAGCCCGGCGTCAGGCGCATCAGCCGCACCGCCTGCAAGGGGCAGGCGAAGCGCGCCAGCACGGCGCGGAAATAGGGGCAGCGCGCCAGGAGCGGCGTATCCTCGAACGCCGCCGCGGTCGGGTCGGAGTAGATCTGCATCACCGGATGGGTCGCGCCTTTGGGCCCACGCAGCGGCAGGACGCTCCAATCGCCCTCGTAATTCTGCTTGACGAAATGCGCGATCCAGCCGTCCGCCGACAGCGCGTCCAGATCGGCCGCGAGCAGCGCCGGATCGAACGTGAAGGGCAGCTTGACGCGGTCTGGTAAAGTCATGCCGCCACAGTATTGTGCGAAGACAAGGGCTGCAATCATCGGCGGGCAGGGCATGACGGACGACACGGTGGCAATGCAGGACGAACTCGGCCGGTTCCGCGCCGCCGTCCTTGCCGACGCGGCGTTGCAGATCGATCTGGCGGCCTTCAACGATCTGAATGCCTTCCTGCCGCGCGCCGCCGCGCAGGCGCAGGCGCGCGGCATTCGCCTCGATCCCGATGTTTTGCGCCAGGCGCTGCGCCACGATCCGCTGGGCCTGTCGCGCTGGGTCGACGCGCCGCCGTCGGACGCGGTGCCGCAGACCGGCTGGCTGCCGGTCAATGTGCTGCCGGCACGAGGTGAGATCTGCATCGACTGGGCGTTCTTCGGTGCCCGCGCCCTGGCCGAACCGTTCTACGAAGATTCGATCCGCGAAGCCCTGGGCTATCCCCTCAACCGGCTGGTGCGCCACCGCACCCGCCTGATCGATCTACCCAAGGTCGTCGCGGCGCAAACTGTGCTGGCACCGAGCGGCTTCATCTTCCACATGTCGCGCTGCGGCTCGACCCTGGTGTCGCAGATGCTGGCCGCCGATCCGCACAACATCGTCGTCTCGGAAGCGGCGCCGATCGATGCCGCCGTGCGGCTCAATGCCGGCAATGCCGGAGATCTGCACGCCGCGCTGCTGACCGCGATGGTGTGCGCGCTCGGGCAGCGGCGCACGCCCGAACAGGCGCGATATTTCGTCAAGCTCGACAGCTGGCACACGCTCGCCCTGCCGCTGTTCCGCCGCGCCTTCCCCGGCGTGCCCTGGGTCTTCCTCTATCGCGAGCCCGGCGCGGTGCTGGCGTCGCAACTGATCCAGCGCGGCATCCAGACGGTGGCCGAATACATGCCGCCGGCGCTGTTCGGCCTCAGCGCCGACGACGCGCTGGACTCCAACGCCTATTGCGCTCGGGTTCTCAGCCGGACCTGCGAGGCGGTGGTGGAACCGCTGGCGCAAGGCGGCGGGCTGCTGGTGAACTACCGCGACCTGCCGGATGCGCTGTGGACGCAGATCCTGCCGCATTTCGGCCTGACGGCCGGCGCCGGCGAGCGCGAGCGCATGGCGCAAGCCGCCCAATTCGACGCCAAAGTTCCCGGACTGCCCTTTTCCGGCAGCGCCGACGCCAAGAAAAGCGTCCTTGACGGCGAGATGCGGCAGCTGGCCGAGCGCCTGATCGGCCCCATCTATGCCCGGCTCGAAAGCCTGCGCCAGGCCGGCCATTAGCCTTGGCCGCAGGCCCTGTTTGAATGCGCCGCCCGGCTGCTTATGATGGGGGAATTCGAAGGTATTTCAACGGGCTGGCCGTGCGTCGGACGCCAGACCCGAAGGGTTCGTAGCGTGCATTCCTACCGTATCGCCGGCCTTGGCGTCGCAAGCGAAATCGAGCTGGCCGGACTGATCGAGCGCGATCTGGGTGCCGAGCCGCCGGACGTGACCGTCCGGCTGGGCGCCGTGCCGCCGGGCCTGGACGGCGCGCAGACCGTGCGCGCGACCTTCGAGATCGCGGACGATCTCTTCCTGCTGCGCATTCGCGGCATCGCGCGCTTTCTTCTGAAGTCCGGCCGCGAGATGACGGTCGCGCCCGAAGACGGCACGGCGCTGCGCGACGTCGCCGTCTTCATCACCGGCAGCGTGTTCGGCATCCTGCTGCATCAGCGCGAACAGGTCGTGCTCCACGCCAGCGCGGTGCGGGTGGGAACGCGCGCCGTGCTGTTCTGCGGCGCTTCGGGCGCCGGCAAGTCGACCCTGGCGGCGGCGCTCGGCCAGCGCGGCTATGCCATGCTGACCGACGACGTCTGCGCCTTGAGCGTCGCGCCCGATGGCGTGCCCCTGGCGCAGCCCGACGGGCGGCGTCTCAAGCTGTGGTCGCGGGCGATCGACGAGCTCGACCTGGGCGCCCGGCGCGGCGACGCGGTGCGTGCGCATCTGGAGAAGTTCTACATCGAGCCCATCGCGCCCAGCGAGGAGGCGCTGCCGGTCGGCGCGGTCTACATCCTGCGCGAGACGCGGCCATCGATGGAGAACGGGATCGAGCAATTGAACATCGCGGTCGCCGCGCGGCAGGTGCGCCGCAACGCCTATCGCCGCCGCATGGTGCGCCTGCTGCGCCAGCACGACCGCTATCTGAAGTCGGCGGCGGCGATCGTTGGCCGGGCGGGGATGTTCTATCTCAACCGCCCGTTCGACTTCGCCGCCATGCCGGTCGTGCTCGACGGCCTGGAGGCGCATTGGCGCGCGCTCGGACTGCTGGAGGCGGCGCGGTGAGGGACGTGGTCTGGCTCGCTTCCTATCCGAAATCCGGCAACACCTGGATGCGGATGCTGATCGGCTGCCTCGGCTGGAACGGTTCGGCGCAATTCAACATCAACGAGATCGTCGACCGTGGCGGCAGTTCGAGCCTGCGCGCCTATTTCGAGGACACCTCGCTGATCGATTCCGATCTTCTGACCGACGACGAGATCGACGACCTGCGCCCGGCGCTCTACGAGGAACTGTGGCGCGACGACGACGAGCCGTTGGGCGACGCCGCCGCGCCGGTGCGCTTCGTCAAGGCGCACGACGCCTATACCGACAACCGCCATGGCGAGCCGGTGCTCGGCGGCGCCCGCGCCGCCAAGGGCGCGATCCTGGTGGTGCGCGATCCTAGGGACGTGGCGCCGTCGCTGGCGCATCATGCCGGCGTCGGCGTCGATTACGCCATCACCGCCTTGAACAATCCCAACGCCGCCTTCGCGCCAGCGCCGGCGCATCGCGGCATGCGGCTGCGGCAGAAGCTGCTGGACTGGAGCAGCCACACGCTGAGCTGGCTGGAACAGCGCGACTTGCCGGTGCATCTGGTGCGTTATGAGGACCTCAAAACCGACGCGCCCGGCGCGCTGGTCGCGGCGATGCGCTTCGCCGGCGTCGAGGTCGCGCGCGCCGCCGCCGAACGCGCCGCAATGCTGGCCTCCTTTTCGAATCTGCAGGAACTGGAACGCGAGACCGGGTTCATCGAAGCGCCCAACCACGACCCGGAACTGGGTTTCTTCCGCCGCGGCGAAGCCGGCGGCTGGCGGGACGAATTGTCGCCGCCGCAGGTCGCCCGCATCGAGGCGCGGCATGCACGCGTGATGACGCGATTGGGCTATGAAGTCGTGACGGGTTCGGCGAAAGGAGAAACGGGATGACGCGGATGGTGCACCGCAAGGGCGACTGGCTGTCGGCGGAGGTCGGCGGCGAGATCGTCATGATGAGCGTCGAGATGGGCAATTATGTCGGCATGAACGAAGTCGGCGCCCGCATCTGGCAGCTGATCGAGACGCCGCGCAGCATCGAGGACCTTTGCGCCGCGCTGGTCGCCGAATTCGCCGTGTCGCCGCAGGAGTGCCTCGCCGATACCACCGCCTTCCTCGACGAGATGGTGAAACAGGGCGCCGTTTCGCTCGGCGAGGCGGGGAGCTAAGGCCGGCGGCGATGCAATGGATCGACGGCCTCAGTCCCGCGATGGAGCGCCAGCTCGTCGCGCTGGCACGCCGGGCCGTCGAACAGCATCCCGGCAACGCGGCGTGCCGGGTGAGCCTCGCTGAGGCCTTGCGCAAATCGGGCCAGCCCGGTGAAGCGCTCGCCGCGCTCGACGCGGCGCTGACGCGGTTCCCCGGCGATCTGCGCTTGCTGCAAAGCCAGGTTCGCGCCGCGCGCATGACCGGCGACTGGCCGGTGGCGCTTGCCGCGCTGGACAAGATTGCCGCCCTGCGCCCCGGCACCGACAATGCGCAGCTCCTGCGCTGCGACACGCTGTTTCGCATGAAAGAGGACGCGGCGGCCGTCGCGTCGCTGCCGCCGCTCGGCGGCATCGGGTCCGGTAGCCGGCTCTATCTCGACTCCTGGATGAAGCAGCTGCGCCGCGAAGGCCGTAGCGCCGAGATGCTGGCGCTCTGCGACGCGCATCTGGCCTCGCCGCGCACGCGCACCAGCGCCGTCTATCACAAGGTGCAGCTGCTGCTGGCGCTGGGGCGCGACGGCGAAGCCGAAGCGCTGCTCGATCTGGATCGCCTGGCCGAAATCCAGACGCTGGACGGACCGCCGGACTATCCGAGCGCCGAACATTTCCGCGACGCCGTCGCCGCCGATATCCTGCGCAATCCCACGCTGGTTCCCGATCCCGCCGCCAAGGCGACGCGCGCCGGCCTGCAGACACGCACCCTGCGCCAGCCCGGCGCCGTAGCGGTGGACGCGCTGCTCGACGCAATCAGAGACAGGATCGTACTCTATATGGCGCGCTTGGAAAGGGAGGGCCACGCCTTCGCCGCGGCGGCGCCGGGGCGGGCGCGGCTGAACGCCTGGTCGGTGGTCTATCGCGCCGCCGGCCGCCAGCTCGTGCATCATCATGGCGGCGGCTGGCTGAGCGGCGTGTTCTATGTCCGCGCGCCGCGGCCGGCCGGCAGCGCGTCCTATGGCGGATCGCTGCTGCTCGGCGCCTTGACGATCATGGACGGCGAGGCCGTCCGCCACCGCCATGCCCGCGAAATCGAGCCGGTGCCGGGGCGGCTGGTGCTTTTTCCCTCCTCGACGCCGCATGCTTCGCTGCCGCCCGACGACGACAACAGCCGCATCGTCGTTGCCTTCGACGTGGTGCCGGAATTTTCCGATGCCGACGACGGACTCGACTGACCGCCTCAGGCGTTGCCGCCTTCGAACCAGCACAGGAAGCGTCCCATCGCGACCGCGCGCATCATGCCG
>CAYXMO010000164.1:0-6936 GCA_964465935.1 uncultured Rhizobium sp. | reverse complement strand
GTCGTTGATCGGAATCATGTGCCGCGCCCGCTCCTCGCGCCCCATATGCTCGATCTCATGGAAGGGGTAGGAGGCGCCGCCCTCGCCGCCCGGCGACGTGCAGGCGAGCACCAGGCGCTCGACCTTCTCAGGATGCCTGAGCACGAATTCCTGCGCCACCATGCCGCCGAACGACACCCCGATCACCCGTGCGCTGGCCCATCCCACATGTGCCATCAGCCGCGCCGCGTCGTCGGCATAGTCGGCCATGGTGTAGGGCGCGTCCGGCTTGGAGGTCTGCCCCAGGCCGCGCTGGTCGTAGGAGAGAACGTCGAAGCTTTTCGGAAACGGTCCGTCCATCTGGTTCGGCTTGACGCGCAGATCGGCGCCCGAGCCCGAGATGAACAGCAGCGGCGGCCCCGATCCCGCGCGCTCATAATAGATGTCGAGGTCGCCGATCTTCGCCACGGGCATGTGGAGTCCTCCCCTGGCGCCCAGCGTGCCTGCATCGCTTGGCGCTGACAACCAGTCACTCATTTACACGGCCACGCAGCCGGGTTGCCGCATTCCGCCACAGTCCGTAGCGACAGCGTGCGGGCCGGTGCCTCTTTCCGCCACAATCTCGGAACACTCTTCTCTCAAATCGCTTGGGAGGGACAAGCCATGGCCATAGCCGCGCAAACCGCCAACGGCGAGGCGATCGCCGAGATCAACACCACGCCGCTGATCGACGTGATGCTGGTTCTTCTGACGCTGCTGATCATCACGCTGCCGATGCAGACCAACGCGGTGAAGCTGGTGTTGCCGCATGAGGGCCCGCCGCGGCCGCCGCCGCCCGTCGTCATGCTGGAAGTCGATTTCGACGGCAGCGCGATCTGGAACGGCTGGCGCATCGATCACGCCACGCTGGAGGCCAAGCTCGCCCAGGCAGCGCAGCAGAGCCCGCAGCCCGAGATCCACATGATGGCCAACCGCCTCGCGCGCTACGAAGCCGTGGTCAAGGTGATGGCCGACGCGGAGCGGCTGGGACTGACCAATATCGGACTGGTCGATACGCAGCCCTATTAAGAAGCTTCATCCGAATCCTCCCTCGCCCCCGCGTAGCGGGGGAGAGGGCGGGGGTGAGGGGGTGCCGCTACCCTGCGCCGCCATCGCCTCCAAATCGCCGATCAACCCTGGCAGGCTCCCCTCATCCGCCTTGGCGCCGGTGCTGCGCAGCCACCACCACATCATCATCCGGTGCAGCAGGGTGTAGAACCACAGCGCCCCGTCCGGATCGGGATGGTCGATCGGGCCGTACCCTTCCCGCATCGCCGCGCCGCAACCCGGCGCCATGTGCTCGGAGATGAAAAGGCATTTGGCGAGGTCGTAGACCGCGTCGGCGGCGCGCGCATTGCCGAAATCGATCAAGCCGCTCAGCCGCAGCCGCCCGTCGGCGCCGCGCTGCGCCAGCACGTTGCCCGGATGCACGTCGTCATGCGCGAACACGGGTCCCTTGCTGTGCACGGCGGCGTCGAAGCGCGCCGCCACGATTCCCGCCAGCCTGTCGGCCAGGGCGCCGTCGCCGCCATAGTGGCGGAACTTGTCGAAGCTTTCGGCGAACATCGTGCGCAGGAATTCCGCGTTGCTCGCCGCCGGCGTGACCACGCCCGCCGCATCGATGCGGCCATAGCCTGGCATCCTCACCGCGTGCAGCGTCCTGATCAGCGCCCCCATCTGGCGATGCAGGTCGGCGGCGTCCGGATCGTCCTTCAGCGAATCCACCGTCACTCCGGGCAGCCAGGTCGAAAGCGCAAAGCGGACCGGAAGCCGGGTCCGGCTCTCGTCGATCAGGAGCCAGCGCGTCACCGGCAAATTCAGCACGCCGAGCAGTCCCGCGGCATAGGCGTCCTTGCGCGGGGTCCATGGCCGGCCGTCGGCAAAGGTCTTGAGCACCAGCCGCGTGCCGTCGGCGCAATCGACGGCGAAGACGTCCTGGGTGCCGCCGTCCAGCTTGGTCAGGGCGGCCGCTGCCGCGGCGCCGGCCTCGCGTAGGATGGGCTGCAATTGCGCGATGGTGATCTCGCTGGACATGCGCCGCTTCTACGCAGGTTGGCGGCGGCGGGGCAAATCTTCGCGGCGGCGCGCACCCAAATTGGGCGAACCGGTAAGGCGCTGACCGGCAAGTTTTATTCGCCCGATACCAGACTACAGCGGCGGCGCCGGCGCGATTATTGACGAAGGACTTGTCTTTTTAAGACTTGCGGGACGCCTGCCGGCATGCCTAGCGTTAACGCTGCTGAATTCGTTGGGGGACGACATGGCCGCACGGTTCCATCGCACCGCACTTCGCCTGTCGGCGATGGCGTTGGCGTCGGCTCTGGCGGCGTTCGCCAGCCAGGCGGCGCAGGCCAAGGCCCCGCCGGCGCCGCGCTGGGGCGCCCGACTGGCGATCGACATCCGCAACACCGCCGATCCAGGCGACGACTACGTCACCTGGGCGCCGGCGCCGGCACAGCTGCGGCTCTATTACCCGGTCGCCCCGCGCGGCAAGCCCGCCGCCAAAGACACCGCCAAGGTCGTCTACCTCACCAACGCCTCGGCACCGGTCAGCGGCAGCGGCCATGTCGCGTTCGCCGCCGATGCCGATGCCTACCGCAAGGCGGTCGACAGCGGCACGGCGCAGGACACCATCCGGCTGAGCGTGTCGGTCGGCCAGCCGACGCCGTTCGTCGTCGCCGGCGCGTTCCCCTTCTTCAGCCGCGCCGACAAGGACGTCACCATCGTCGCGCATGCCGACTCGCCCACCGGCCCCGTCATCGCGACGCAGACGCTCATGGTGCGGGTGCGCCGCAACCTCGAAACCATGACGGTCGACGAGAAGAACCGCTTCCTCTGGGCGCTGACCCGGCTGCGCTTCCAGATGGCGCAGAGCCCGGTCGGCAACAGCTATTTCGACCTGCTGGTCACGATCCACGACATCGGCGCCAAGGGCTATCCCGAGCTCTATCCCGATCAGGAGCACAAAGGCCCCGGCTTCCTGCCGTGGCACCGCGCCTTCCTGGTGCTGATGGACCGCGCGCTGCAGAAGATCGATCCCTCGGTGTCGCTGCCCTATTGGCCGATCTACCACGTGCCCGAAGGCGGTTCGGACGTGTTCCGCGCCGCGTTCACCGGCGCCAACCGCATCGTTCCGCTCGAGCCGGGGCAGGGCTCCTATTCCCCGCCCACCTATTCCATCGCCGAGCCGGTGAGCTTTGCGCCGGGCAATCCGTTGTATGGCTGGTATCTGCCCGACCGCGGCATGCTCACGCGCTGGACCTATGACCGCAACCTGGTCAACTTCGCCAAGCCCGGCCTGATCATCAAGCGCGACGACAAGAACGCGCCGGAAGGCACTTTCGAGGTCGCCGGCGACTCGATCGAATCCAATCCGCACAATGTCGGCCACAACTGGACCGGCGTGTGGATGTCGAACTGCCGCATCTCGCCGTCCGACCCGGCGTTCTGGCCGTTCCATACCTATTTCGACTGGGAATGGGCGGCGTGGCAGCAGAACTACGGCCGCTTCGGGCGCGACGGCAAGGACGAGCGCGTGTTCTGGCCGAACGACACCTATCCCGGCGTCGGCGGCGCGCAGCAGGTGCCGATCGGCCATCACCTCAACGACACGATGTGGCCGTGGAACGGCGACACGACGCAGCAGGGCGAGTTCGCCCGCCGCCGGCCCGCCAGCGCGCCGGGCGGCAAATTCCCCGCAAGCGGCATCGCCGGCGTGTGGCCGGCGCAGGCGGCGCAGCCGACGCCCGCCGACATGATCGACTATCAGGGCTACGTCTCGGGCAGCGACGACACCAATGTCGGCTACGACACGATCCCGTGGTCGCCGGCCCAGACCATGGCGCCGTTCCCGGGCGATCTTTCGACGCGCAAGGAATCGCTCGCCATCCTCCTCGACAGCGGCCGCTCCGACGACGAGCGCGCCGACGCCGCCGAGTCCGTCGCGATCGCCGCGGCCTCCGATCCGGCCGTCATCAAGCGCATCCAGGACGTCGCCGAGGCGCGCCGCAGTTCGCCGCGCCTCGCCATTGCCGCGCTCAGGCTTCTGACGCGCGTCGATACCACCGCCGCGGTGGCCAGCGCGATGCGCCTGGCCAAGACCGCCAAGGACCTCGACCTCACCGCGGAGATCGCCTCGATCGCCGTGCTGCAGATGTTCGCCGGCCGGTCCGGCGATCCCTCCACCGCGCCGATGCCCAAGCCCGCCGACATGGGCAAGATGCTGGGGATGACGCCGCCGCCGCCCAAGGACGTCGCGCCGTCGAAACTTTATTCGCTGATGCGCAGCTTCACGCCGGAGCCGACCTATGGGCGCTTCGTCGCGACCTGCCTGTCCAAGCAGCTCGCCGCCTTCCTGGCCGCGCCCGGCGCCAAGCCCGACATGCCGCCCCAGGATGCCGCCGGCTTCCTGATCGCGTCGAACTATCTGGCGCTGCCGGGCGACACGCCCTTCGTCAATCCGGACGGTGTCGCGCCATGCCTCGCCGACGGCGTCATGCCGGACAAGCTGCGCGACCAGCTGCGCACGCTGCTCAAGCTCGATCCCGCCACGCCGGTCGGCGGCGGCATCGATCTGTGGCGGGCCAAGGGCCTCGCGGCGCTGGCGCTGGTCGGCGACGGCGATCCCTCGGCGCTGCAGCTGATCCAGTCGCTCGCTCTCGACGATCGCGCGCCCGACGACGTCCGCGGCATGGCGCTGCTCGCGCTCAGCCATTTCGATCCCAAACAGTTCGTCTACGTGGTGCAGAAAGTGGCCGGCGACGGCTCGCTCGATCCCGGCGTCAGGGCGCGCGCCGCCGCCGCGGTCGGCGCCTATGTCGTCGACAATGCCGGCAAGCTGCCTAAGCCCGTATTGGAGCAGCTCGCCGCGCTGGTCGCGCCCTGGACCGGAGCCGGCCAGCCGCCGGAGCTCGCCGCGGCGGCGCAGACCGCGTCGCGTCTCGCCCGCTATTCCGCCGATGCGATGGGAGGTCACTGATGTTCGAAGAGGTCAAGGCGTTGCTGATCGAGCTGGCGGATGCCAGCGACACCCATATCCGCCGCCGCATCTATGCCCGCCACAATCCCACCGTCGGCGGCTATAGCTGGGAGACCGAGGCGAGCTTCCTCGCCTCGGTGGTGGTGCGGCCGACCGGCGACATAAGGGTCGTGCCGCCGGTCGATTTTTCCAAGATGGAAGATTCGCAGGTCATCACAAGCTGCACCTTCATCCAGATGCTGGCGAGCCAGCGCATGCCGCCGCTCGATCCTTCGACCAGGCGCCGTCCGGCGAACGAGGCGGAGATCGCCATGCTGGTGAAATACGCCAAGGCGCTGCCCTTCCCGCGCAAGTGAGGGCTCAGCGCGGCCGCGTGATCGCGCTGCGGCCATAGCTGCCGTTCAGCCGCCCATCGCGCGCGAAGTCGCGCATCATCGCGAAATAGCCGGGCGAGAACCGCGTCGACACCCGCTCGCCCGCCGCGTCCAGCTCGTATTCCGTCATGCCGTGCTCGGCCCCCGGATTGAGCGCCAGCGTGAAGTCCTTGCCCGCGTCGATCAGCGCTGTGATGCGCCGCGAGGTCTCGGCGCTCGGCGCCTCCAAATCGTCGCTGCCCAGGATCCACAGCTGCGGCGTCGTGCTCGCCTGCAGCGTCGGCATCGGCTCGTAGCGCACCGGCGTGTGCCAGTCATGCGCCGCCGCGAACGCCTTCAGCTGCGTCTCGTCCAGCGGCAGCAGGAAATGCGTGAAGTTGCCGTGGATGTCCTTGAACCAGGGCTCGCTCCGGTATTTGGCCCGCAGGGCGTCGAACCGGGCATAGGACGCGTCCTGTATTTCCGCCGAAGCCATCGCGTCCTCCGCCAACGCCTCGCTCGCATGCACCACGTCCATCGCCTTGGCGATCTCGTCCGGCGAGCGGCCTTTGAGCCGCAGCTCGAGCTCGGCTTCCTGCGCGTTTTCTTCCAGCACCGTCACCGCCAGCCCATAGCTCACGATGGCGAAATCCACCGGCGCGCGGTTCGCCGCCAAGGGCACGATCCAGCCGCCCTGGCTGCCGCCCTGATAGCCGACGCGCCCGGCCCGCGCCCCCGCCAGCCGCCGCGCCTCGCGCATCGCCGCCACCGCGTCGTCGGCCAGCACGTCGAAATCCTGCGTGTAGCTGCCGCCCGAGATGCCGGTGCCGCGCTTGTCGTAGACGAAGGCGCCGACGCCCTCGGCCGGCAGCAGCCGCTGCGTCGCATAGAAGCGCAGGGCCGAGCTGTCCTCCGAGCCGTGCACCAGCACCACCACCGGGACCTTGGCGCCGCCCTTGGGCAGCACCAGCCGTCCCGCGAGCGTGACGCCGCCGCGGCCGGTGAACGTCGTCTCGGTGATATCGAATGCGATCCGCCGCGCCGTCTTGCCGTCGAACAGCACCTCGCTGGCGGCGCAATCGGGCAGCGCCACGCGATGGCCGTCGCCCCGCTCCGTCCAGCCATAGGTGCTGGTCCAGCTTCCGCCGGCTTGGCGATGCAGCGCGCCGACGGTGCCGTCGAACCTCTTCCAGCGCAGCGCCGCGCCGTCGGTCGGTGCGATATCGACCACCGCGCCGTCCGCGAACCGGTAAGCCCCGACATGGCAATCGTCCGCGGCAAGCGCCGCCGTCGCCCAAAGCATCATCGCCGCCACCGCGGCCAATCCTGCGCGCATCCATTCCTCCTGTGTCGAGGCTTGGATGCGGCGCAGGGCACGTCGGATGCACGGCGATCAAAAAGAAAACAGCGATGGTTGCCCACCGCTGTTCCCAAAGCCTCGAAGGCGTGACCACTACCGCATATCCGCGAACTTCTTGCCTTCCGCCGCCAGCTTCTCCAGCAGCGCCGCCGGCTTGAACGCGTCGCCCATGGTCGCCTGGAACTCCTTCATCTTGGCCAGCACCTTGTCGAGGCCGATGGCGTCGC
>CAYXMO010000163.1:5605-6941 GCA_964465935.1 uncultured Rhizobium sp. | reverse complement strand
GCGTCCCAGCTCTTCATGTCCGGCGACAGCCAGGCGTCGAAGCCGGCGACATAGACGCCCATGAACACCAGGAAGGCGAGCCAGACGAACGGTCCGTTGCGCATCTTCAGCTCGACCCGCATGGCGCGGTAGCAGCCGATCAGCGTCCAGCCTGCGAAGACGCCGACCGAGGCGATCAGGAACACCCGGGCGTCGGTCTGCATCCCCCACCACGGCACGAAATCCACCGCCGGCTGACGTGCCTGTAGCGCCGCGACCGGATCGGCGGCGTTCCAGACATAGTAGATCGCCAGCGCCGCGACGACGCCGACCATCTGGTAGATGAAGATCTCGAAGCGCGAATGGCCCTGGCGCCGCTCGATCGCGACCAGGCTGGCGAGCAGCGCCGCCGCCTGCGCGATCACGCCGATGCCGATATAGTACAGCGCTTCGATCACCGCGGTGGCGGCACCCTGGTGCACCGCGACGTTGACCAGCACCAGACTCAGACAGATCGCGCCGCCGAGCCAATTATAGACGGTGGCGCCGAACAGCTTGCCCCAGGCCATGGTGCCGGCGCCCAGCGACGACAGGCGCTGGCCGTCCCAGGTGCGGTCGCGGATTTCGCCGACCACGCTCAAGGCGGCGCTGCGCGAGCCCCAGACCACGACGATGAGGTAGTAGAGCCACGACGCGGCGCCGGCCGGCGTCCAATCGTTGCCGACCAGCGCGGCGGCGAAGAAGATCAGGGCCAGGATGCCGACCATGAGAAGGATGCGGCGCGGCGTCAGCTCCAGCCAGCGGTTGCGCTCGAATTCGGGGTTCATGTCCGCCGCCCCACCTGCGCGAAATAAGCGTCTTCCAGCGCCCGCGACGACTCGCCGAACGCTGCGACCTCGAACCCGGCGGCGACGAGATCGCGCAGCAGCTTGGCGCGGGCACCGGGATTGCGGGTGAAGACGATCAGCGCATGCGTCTGGTCGGCCTCGACCACGTCGGCGCCGCGCCCGCTCAGGAACTCCTTGAGGTCGCTGCGCGCGGTGGCGAGTTCGATCAGATAGCGCGGGCGGTCGTCGTCGCGCACCTTGATCGCCTTGCCGCCGGCGATCAGCCCGTTCTCGATGATGATCATCTCCGAGCAATAGTCTTCGAGCTCGGCCAGGATGTGGGAGGAGACGACCAGCGTCATGCCGCCGTTGCGCAGCTGGATGAGCAGCGCGGAAAGATCGCGCCGCGCCTGCGGGTCGAGCCCCGCCGCCGGCTCGTCCAGCAACAGCACTTTGGGCTCGTGCACGATCGACTGGCCGATGGCGAGGCGCTGGCGCAGGCCGCGCGACAGCTCGCCGGCCTTGGACTC
>CAYXMO010000163.1:0-5505 GCA_964465935.1 uncultured Rhizobium sp. | reverse complement strand
GGCCGATGGCGAGGCGCTGGCGCAGGCCGCGCGACAGCTCGCCGGCCTTGGACTCCAGCCGGTCGAGCAGCCCGACCCGCCCGGCGGCCTTCTGCACCGCCGCCGCGGTCAGTGCCGAAGCGATGCCGTGGCTGCGCGCGGCATAGGTCAGGCAGCGCCGCACCGTCAGGTCGTCATAGAGGCCGTAGAAATCGGGCAGATAGCCCATGCGGGCGTGGATTTCGCGCGGGTGGTAGGCGGTGTCGAGGCCGTCGACCGTGATCTTGCCCGAATACGGGTCTTCCAGCGCCGCGAGGCAGCGCAGCAGCGTCGTCTTGCCGGCGCCGTTGGGCCCGACCAGCGCCGTGATGGTCTGCGCCGCGACGCGCAGCGACACGCCTTTCAGCGCCCGCGCCGTCGGGTATTCGTAGACCAGGTTTTCGACTTCGATCATGCGCCGTGGTGATTCCGGACCGCCCAGCAAGTCCTATCATATCGGCGCCGAGTGTGACGAAATAGCGGCATGACTCGCGACCTTTCGCGCCTGGGATTGGGCACCGTCCAGTTCGGGCAGGCCTACGGCATCTCGAACGCCGGCGGCCGCGTGCCGCGCGACGCCGTCGCCGCGATCCTGCGCCGTGCCGCCGCCGCCGGGATGCGCACGCTCGACACCGCCGCCGGCTATGGCGATGCGGAGGCCGTGCTCGGCGGTCTCGCCGAGCTGACGCGGCCGTTCCGCATCGTGACCAAGACCATCGCGCTGTCGAACGGCCTGGACGCCGTCGTCGAGCGGGCGCGCCGCTCGGTGGCGACATTCGGAAGACCGCGCCTCGACCTGCTGCTGGTCCACGCCGCCGCGGACCTGAAAGGCGAAGGTGGTGCCGCCTATTGGAAGCGTCTGTTGCGGCTGAAAGAGGAAGGCCTGTTCGGCGGCATCGGAATCTCGGCTTATGCCTACGAAGACCCGTTGCAACTGGCGCGGGAATTCCGCCCCGATTCGATGCAGCTGCCGCTCAGCCTGCTCGACCAGCGCCTGATCCAAAGCGGCGCCCTGGCCGGGATCAAGACGCTGGGTGTCGAGATTCATGCCCGCTCGCTGTTCCTGCAGGGCCTGCTGTTCCTGCCCGAGGACAAGCTGCCGCCCAAGCTCGCGGCGGCGGCGCCGCATCTGAGAATGCTGCGGCAACGCTTCGCCGAAGCCGGCACGACCGCGCTCGCCGCTGCCCTCGCCTTCGCGCTGGACCGCCCCGAGATCGACGTCGCCGTGGTCGGCGTCACGTCACCGGAGGAATTGGAAGAAATCGTTCAGGCGAGCACGACGTCATCGCCGGACCTCGATTGGGCGGCATGCGCGCTGAACGACGAGCTGGTGCTGACGCCGTCGCGCTGGTGACCTAAAGGCCCTTGAGTTCGGCCAGCACGTCGGCGACGCGCATCACGTCGGCGCGTTCCATCGCCGGGAACATCGGCAAGGTCAGGATCTGCTCCGACACCGCCTCCGCCGTCGGGCACAGGCCGGGCGCATAGCCGCGGCTGCGATAGAAGCTGTGCAGATAGACCGGCGCATAGTGCACATTGGCGCCGATACCGCGGGCGCGCAGATGCGCGAACGCCTTGGCGCGCGAGATGCGCAGCTTCGCCGGATCGAGGCGCACAACATAGAGATGATAGGCATTCGTGCGGTCGCCATGAACGCGCAAGGGCTGCACGAAGTCGAGACCCGCGAGACATTCGGCATACCATTTGGCGACGGCCTGGCGGCGCTCGATCCACTGCGGCAGGCGCGCGAGCTGGGCGAGCCCCAGCGCGCATTGCACGTCGGGGAGCCGATAATTGTAGCCGAGCTCGACCATGTCGTAGGCGAAGGTGCCTTCGGCTTCGCGCTTGCGATGGTCGCTGTCGATCCCGTGATTGCGGAAGCGGCGCATATGCGCGGCGTAGCCGGCGTTCTGCGTCAGCGTCATGCCGCCTTCGCAGGTCGTCAGGTGCTTGACCGGATGAAAGGAGAAACAGGAGATGTCGGCCAGCGTGCCCGCCATGCGGCCGCGATAGGTCGCGCCCGGCGCGTGGCAAGCGTCGGCGATAATCGGAATGTTGCGCGCCTTGGCGACGGCATATAGCGCGTCGTAGTCGGCGGGCTGGCCGGCATAGTCCACCGCGACGATGGCCTTGGTCCAGGGCGAAATCTTCGCCGCGACACTCTCGGGATCGACCAGCAGCGTGTCGGCTTCGACATCGGCGAACACCGGCGTCGCGCCTTCATAGACCGCGGCATTGGCGGAGGCCGCGAAGGTGATGGCCGGAACGATGACTTGATCGCCTTGGCCCACGCCCAGCGCGCGCATCGCGGCATGCAACGCCGCTGTGCCGCTGTTGACCGCGACGCCCTCGGCGGCGCCGCAATATTGCGCGAACGCTTTCTCGAACTGTCCGACGCGCGGGCCCGTGGTCAGCCAGTCGGAGCACAGCGCTTCGACCACCGCCTTGATGTCGGCGTCGCCGATCTCCTGGCGGCCGTAAGGGAGGAAGTTCTGCGCGTGCGCCGCGCCCTGGTCGCGGTCAGGCATAGGCCATCTGCAGCAGGGTCTGCAGGCCGCGGGCGTCGAGTGCTTCGGGATTGCTGTCGCTGGAATAGGAGAAGCCTTCCGGCACCGGCACCGCGCCGCGCGCCAGATATGCCTCGCGCGCCGCCTGCGCGAAGCTCGCCAGGATGATGTAGCGGTCGTTGAGATCGACCGTCCAATGCGAGTCGTCGGCCGGGATCATGGTCTCGTGCAGCTTCTCGCCCGGGCGGATGCCGACGATCTTCTGCGCCATCTTGGGGTTGATCAGCGTCGCCAGGTCGGTGATCGTGGTCGAAGCGATCTTGGGCACGTAAATCTCGCCGCCGCGCATCATCTCCATGCTGGAGAGCACGAAGTTCACGCCCTGGGTCAGGGTGATCCAGAAGCGCGTCATGCGCGGATCGGTGATCGGCAGGCTGTCGGCGCCGTCGGCGATCAGCTTCTTGAAGAACGGCACGACCGAACCGCGCGAGCCGAACACGTTGCCGTAGCGCACGACCGCGAAGCGGGTGCCGTCGGCGCCGGCCAGGTTGTTGGCGGCGACGAAGATCTTGTCGGAGGCGAGCTTGGAGGCGCCGTAGAGATTGACCGGGTTGGCGGCCTTGTCGGTCGACAGGGCGATGACCTTCTTCACGTTGCGGCGCAGCGACGCGTAGACCAGGTTCTCGGCCCCGAACACGTTGGTGCGGATGCACTCGAACGGGTTGTACTCGGCGGCCGGCACCTGCTTCAGCGCCGCGGCATGGATCACATAGTCGACGTCGCGCAACGCCAGGTCGAGCCGGTCGCGGTCGCGCACGTCGCCGATGAAGTAGCGGATATAGGGATACTGCGTCATCGGGAATTCGAGCTGCATGTCCGACTGCTTGAGCTCGTCGCGCGAATAGACGATGACGCGGCGCGGCTTGTAGCGCGCGACGACGGTCTTCATGAAATGCTTGCCGAAGGAGCCGGTGCCGCCGGTGACCAGGATGGTCTTGTCGTTGAGATCGAGCCAGGGCTGGGAAAAATCGCGGAACACATGCCCGTGCTCGGCCGGGGCGGACGGGGCGATTTCCGCGCTATACTGCGTGCGCGCCAGGGCGACGGCAGACTTGCTCATGGGCAAAGGGTCCTCTTCGACCTTTGCAGTCTCGCCAAACGTCCTTAACAAGTGGTTCTGGAATGCTTCGAATTGTACGCAGCTGGGTATTCACCGTTCGGTAACGCAGCTGCGGCAAGGTTCCGGATAGTTAGCAAAGGGTAAACGATGCGCATCGCGATGATCGGTACGGGCTATGTCGGTCTGGTGTCGGGCGCCTGCCTGTCCGAGTTCGGGCACCAGGTCGTCTGCGTCGACAAGGACGCGCAAAAGGTCGCGGGCCTGCGCGCCGGTGTCATTCCGATCTTCGAACCCAGGCTGGACGAAGTCGTCGCCGTCAACGCCCGCGCCGGGCGGCTGAGCTTTGAGACGCAGATCGCCGCCGCGGTGCGCGGCGCCGACGCCGTCTTCATCGCCGTGGGCACGCCCAGCCGGCGCGGCGACGGCCATGCCGACCTGTCCTATGTCTACGCCGCGGCCGAGGAGATCGCGGCGGCGCTCGACGGCTACACCGTGATCGTCACAAAATCGACCGTGCCGGTCGGCACCAGCCGCGAAGTGGAAGCCATCGTCCGCCGCGTCCGCCCCGATGCCCGGTTCGACATGGCCTCCAATCCGGAATTCCTGCGCGAAGGCTCGGCGATCGACGATTTCCGCCGCCCGGACCGGGTCGTCGTCGGCTGCGACACGGCGCGGGCGCGCGAGGTGATGCACGAGGTCTATCGCCCGCTCTATCTCCATGAAACGCCGATCGTCTTCACCAGCCGCGAGAGCGCCGAGCTGATCAAATATGCCGCCAACGCGTTCCTTGCGACCAAGATCACCTTCATCAACGAGATGGCCGATCTGTGCGAGAAGGTCGGCGCCGATGTCCAGGACGTGGCGCGCGGCATCGGGCTGGACGGCCGCATCGGCGGCAAATTCCTGCATCCCGGACCCGGCTTCGGCGGCTCGTGCTTTCCGAAAGACACGCTGGCCTTGCGCAAGACCGCGCAGGATGTCGGCGCCCCGACCCGCCTGGTCGAAGCCGTCGTGGCGGTGAACGATGCGCGCAAGCAATCGATGGTCGCCAGGATCGAAAAGGCTTTCGGCGGCGTCGCCGGCAAGACCATCGCGATCCTCGGCCTGACCTTCAAGCCCAACACCGACGACATGCGCGATGCGCCCAGTCTGGTGATCGTGCCCGAACTCCAGGCCAAGGGCGCCGTCATCCGCGCCTTCGATCCGGAAGGCGCCAAGGAGGCGCGCAAGCTCCTCAACATCGAATTGTGCAAGGATGCCTATGACGCGCTGGACGGCGCCGACGGCGTCGTCATCCTCACCGAATGGAACGAGTTCCGCGCCCTCGACCTGCCGCGCACCAAGGCGCTGCTCAAGCAGCCGCTGATGGTCGACCTGCGCAACATCTACAAGCCGGCGCAGATGGCCGCCGCGGGGTTCACCTATATCAGCGTCGGCCGCGCCGCCGCCGTGCCGGTCAGCTGATGTAACCGCGCTCGCGCAGGAAGGCGACGATGGCGGCGGCATGCTCCGCCGGCTCGCCCGTCACCGTTTCGATCCGCAGCTCGGCGTGCTCCGGCGCTTCATAGGGGCTCGAAATGCCGGTGAAGTTCTTGATCTCGCCGGCCTTGGCTTTGACATAGAGGCCCTTGGGGTCGCGCTGCATGCACACTTCGATCGGCGTATCGACGAAAACTTCGATGAATTCCGCGGCGCCCATCAGCTCGCGCGCCATGCGCCGCTCGGAGCGGAACGGCGAGATGAACGAGGTCAGCACGATCAGCCCGGCATCGACGAACAGCTTGGCGACCTCGCCGACGCGGCGGATGTTCTCGACCCGGTCGGCGTCGGTGAAGCCGAGATCACGGTTGAGCCCGTGGC
>CAYXMO010000162.1:1503-6948 GCA_964465935.1 uncultured Rhizobium sp. | reverse complement strand
GTCGACATGTTCTCGACGATGCCGAGCACCGGCACCTTGGTCTTCTCGAACATCGCGATGCCCTTGCGCGCGTCGATCAGGGCGATGTCCTGCGGCGTCGAGACGATGACGGCGCCGCGCAGCGGCACGCGCTGCGAGATCGTGAGCTGGGCGTCGCCGGTGCCCGGCGGCATGTCGAGCACCAGCACGTCGAGCGGCGCCCAGGTGGATTCGTTGAGCATCTGGGTCAGGGCGCTCTGCACCATCGGGCCGCGCCACACCACCGCCTCGTCCTCGCGCAGCAAAAAGCCGAGCGACATGATCTTGATGCCGTGCTTTTCGATCGGGATGATCTTCTTGCCGTCGGTCATCGGCTTCTCTTTGATATCGAACAGCCGCGGCACCGAAGGGCCGTAGATGTCGGCATCCATCAACCCGACTTTGAGGCCGAGCTGACCCAACGCGATGGCGAGATTGGCCGCGACGGTCGACTTGCCGACGCCGCCCTTGCCGCTCGCCACCGCGATCACCGCGGCGACGCCCGGGATGCCCATCGGCGGCGGCGGTTCGGCGCGCGGACGCGCCGGCGCATGTTGGTGTCCGCCGCGCGGCGGCGCCGAAGCGTCTTGATGCGCGGTGAGCACGGCGGTGACCGAGAGCACGCCGGGCAGGGCAGTGACGGCGTCCTCGCAGGCCTTTCGCAAGGGCTCGGCGCCGCCGCCGCGGGCGGCATCGACCTCGAGCGCGAAGCCAACCATGCCGTCGCGGACGACGAGACCCTGGATCATGTCCTGCTGCACGACGCTGCGTCCGCTCACCGAATCGATGATCCCGTCGAGCGCCCTCAAGACCGCGTCGCGTGTTACCTGCGCCATTTTGTGCTGTGCGTCCTTGAACCTTGCGCCCGCCGCTCCATCTCTCATACGGGCGTTTGCGCCCCGGCGGCGTTGCACATATAACCGCCGAGCCTTCGGATACCAAGCAAGAGGGCAAAAAACCAAGGAAGAGGGCGTCCCCAAGAATGCCTTGGACCAATTCATCCGGCGGAAACGGCAGCGGCGGCCCCAAGGGTCCGTGGAATCGCGGGCCGACGCCGCCGGGCGGCGGGCCGCCCGACATCGAGGACATGCTGCGCCGCAGCCAGGACCGGCTACGCCGCTTTCTGCCCGGACCCGGCTTCGGCACCGGCAGCCTGATCGTCGGCCTGCTGATCGTGGCGGTGATCTGGCTTCTCACCGGCATCTATTTCGTCGGCGCCTCGGAGCAGGGCATTGTGCTGCGCTTCGGCCAGTACGTGAACCGCACCGGCCCTGGCATGCACTACCACCTGCCCTGGCCGATCGAGACCGCCTACACGCTCGACGTCACGCATCAGCGCCAGATCAACATCGGCTACCGTACGGCGCAGGACAGCGACGACGCGGCGGCGCAGGAAGACATGCCGGCCGAAGCCGACATGCTGACCGGCGACGAGAACATCATCGACATCAACTTCACCGTCGGCTGGGTGATCCGCGACGCCGGCGACTATCTCTTCAACGTCGAGGACCCGGACGCCACGATCAAGGCGGTGGCCGAAAGCGCGATGCGCGAAGTGGTCGGCCGCAGCGCCTTCGAGAACATCCTGACCCAGGACCGCGAGACCATTCAGATCGAGGTCAAGGCGCTGATGCAGAAGACGCTGGACGGCTACGGCGCCGGCGTCACCATCACCAACGTCAACATGCAGAAGGCCGATCCGCCGGGCGAAGTGATCGCGGCCTATCGCGACGTGCAGGCCGCGCGCGCCGACCAGGAGCGCATGCGCAACGAAGCCGAAGGCTATGCCAACAACGTGATCCCCAAGGCGCGCGGCCGCGCCGCCCGCATCGTCCAGGACGCCGAGGCCTATCGCCAGCAGGTGATCGCCGAAGCCGCCGGCCAGTCGCGCCGCTTCCTCTCGGTGCTGGCGCAATACCGCACCGCGCCCGACATCACGCGGCGGCGCATCTATCTGGAGACCATGACCGGCATCCTGGGCACCATGAACAAGGTGATCGTCGACGACTCGGCCAAGGGCGTGGTGCCGTATTTCCAATTGCCCAACATGCTGGGCGCGCCGCGCCCGCCGAGCGGGGGCGGCGGCTCCTCGGCTCCGAGCACGGAAGTGCCGGCCGATCTTTCGCAAGGGAGCGGCCAATGACCCGCGCCATCCTCTATCTGGGCATCGCCGCCGTGCTCGCGGCGGTGATCGCGTTCTTCTCCAGCTTCTATTTCGTCAACCAGACCGAGGAAGCGCTGGTGCTGCAGTTCGGCGCGCCGCAGGCGGTGATCACCGAGCCCGGCCTGCACTTCAAGACGCCGCTGGCGCAGAACGTGCTGTTCTTCGACAAGCGCGTGCTTCTGCTCGACGCCCCGACCGAGGAAGTCATCGCTTCGGACAAGAAGCGCATGATGGTCGATGCCTTCGCGCGCTGGCGCATCACCGATCCCTTGCGCTTCTACCAAAGCCTGATCGACCACGACACCGCGATCATGCGGCTGACGCCGATCCTGTCGTCGAGCGTGCGCCGGGTGCTGGGCTCGGAGACCTTCGCGGCGATGCTGTCGGACAAGCGCGCCCAGCTGATGGTCGACATCAAGAACGCGGTGAACCAGGACACCGCCGGCTTCGGCATCACCATCGTCGACGTGCGCATCCGCCACGCCGACCTGCCGCAGGCCAACAGCCTGGCGATCTACAGCCGCATGCAGAAGGAGCGCGAGCGCGAGGCCGCCGAGTACCGCGCCGAGGGCGACGAGACGGCGCAGCGCATCCGCGCCCGCGCCGAGCGCGAGGTGACGGTGCTGGTCGCCGAAGCGACGCGCGAATCGGAAATCCTGCGCGGCGAGGGCGACGCCGAAAAGACCCGCATCCTCGGCCAGGCTTATTCGCAGGATCCGGATTTCTTCGCCTTCTTCCGCACTATGCAGGCCTATCAGGACTCGCTGGGCACCGGCGGGACGACGGTGGTGCTGTCGCCGGACAGCGATTTCCTGAAATATTTCGGCAAGGGCCCGGGCGGCGGGAAGTAGCTCCGAACCAATTCCCTCTCCCCCTCCGGGGGAGAGGGTTAGGGTGAGGGGGTGCTTGGCATGGAGCGTTGGCGCTTACCGCGCTTGGTATAGACTGCAGAGCTGGTCGTTCTATCGCGTCAATAGACATCGTCACCCCCTCACCCCGGCCCTCTCCCCCGGAGGGGGAGAGGGAGATTTTTTGATTTCAGCGCCGTAACCCCGCTCCGCGCATCGTGACCCGCGCCTTATTGGCTTCACTTTCGCTTCGCATAGGATTAGGCAACGCACATCGCTCCCGCGCCTCCAAGGTTCCCTGCACCATGCGTAGCCGCCTGCTTGTTGCCGCCGCTCTGTCTCTCAGCCTTTGGACCGCCGCGTCCGCCGCGCCGCCGGCCAAGCCCGCGCCGCCCGCGCCGATCGTGCCAGTGCGCGGTGCGCCCGCCAGCTTCTCCGACCTCGCCTCGCGGCTGCTGCCCACCGTCGTCAACATCGCCACCACCCAGACGCTCAAGCCCGCGCCCGGCGCCCCGGGGCTGCCCAACATCCCGCCGGGCTCGCCGCTCGCCGATCTGTTCAAGGACTTTTTGGGTTCGGGACCGAACCTGCCGCGCCACGTCACCTCGCTGGGCTCCGGCTTCATCATCGATCCCACCGGCTACATCGTCACCAACAACCACGTGATCGAAGGCGCCGACCAGATTTCGGTGACGCTGAACGACGGCCGCACCCTGCCGGCCAAGCTGATCGGGCGCGACGAGAAGACCGATCTGGCGCTGCTGAAGGTGACGCCGGCCAAGCCGCTGCCCGCGGCGAATTTCGGCGATTCCGACAGCGCCAAGATCGGCGACTGGGTGATCGCGATCGGCAATCCCTTCGGCCTGGGCTCGACGGTGACGCAAGGCATCGTCTCGGCGCGCAACCGCGACATCGAGTCGGGACCCTATGACGACTTCATCCAGACCGACGCGCCGATCAACCGCGGCAATTCCGGCGGGCCCTTGTTCGACATGGCGGGCAACGTCGTGGGCGTGAACTCGGCGATCTATTCGCCGTCCGGCGGCTCGGTCGGCATCGCGTTCTCGATCCCCTCGAATTTGACGCGCGAAGTGATCGCGCAGCTGCGCGCCTTCGGCCAGGCGCGGCGCGGCTGGGTCGGCGTGCGGGTGCAGCAGGTGACCGAAGACATCGCCGAAGGCCTCGGCCTGCCGGGCACCGCGGGCGCGCTGATCGCCGACGTGACGCCGGGCGGGCCGGCGCAGCGCGGCGGCATCCAGAACGGCGACTTCGTCGTCGCCTTCGACGGCAAGACCATCTCCGATTCGAGAGCGCTCAGCCGCGCCGTCGCCGACACGCCGATCAACAAGACGGTGAACGTCGACCTCTATCGCAAGGGCAAGAAGCTCACGGCGCGGGTGACGGTGCTGCGCCTCGACGAGAAGGGCGGCGCGCCCAAGCCGCCGCCGGCGCCGGCCAAGCCCGGACGGGTGACGATGCTGGGCTTGTCGCTGGGGCCGCTCGACGCACCGGCGCGCAGCCAGTTCCACATCGCCGGCAACGTCCAGGGCGTGCTGGTGACCGACGTCGCCGCCGACAGCCCGGCCGGCGACAAGAACATCCGCGCCGGCGACGTGATCATGCAGGTGCAGGGCAACGCCGTGCATACGCCGCAGGAGGTCTCGGGCAACATCGAATTCGCGCGCAAGGCGGGCAAGAAGATCGTCGCCATGCTGGTCAACCGCGGCGGCGACATGACCTATGTGGCGATCACGTTGAATTGAACCGCGGCTACTCCGCCCGCACAATCTCGTCGTCCGCATAGCCCTGCAGATAGAGCAGCGCCGTGAGGTCGCCATGCGTCACGCTGGCGCCGGCGGCTGCAGCGACGACCGGCTTGGCGTGGTAGGCGACGCCCAGCCCGGCGCGCTGGATCATTGCCAGATCGTTGGCGCCGTCGCCGACCGCGAGCGCGTCCGCAGGCGTGATGCCAAGTTCGGTAGACGCTTTCTCCAGCGCCGCCAGTTTCGCCGCTCGGCCCAGGATCGGCTCGGCGACGAGGCCGGTGAGCGCCGCGCCGTCGTGGAGCAATTCGTTGGCTTGCTCGCCATGAAAGCCTGCGTCCGTGGCGACGCGCCGGGTGAAATAGGAGAAGCCGCCGGAGACCAGCAGCGTGTGGGCGCCGTGGCGGCGCATGGTGGCGAGCAGCGTCCTGGCGCCCGGATTGAGGCGGATGCGCTCGGCATGGACGCGGGCCAGCGCCGCCAGCTCCAAGCCCTTCAGCATCGCGACGCGTTCGCGCAGCGCCGCCTCGAATTCCAGCTCGCCGCGCATCGCGCGCTCGGTGATCGCGGCGATGACGGGTTTGAGGCCCGCCATGTCGGCGAGTTCGTCGAGGCACTCGCAGTTGATGATCGTCGAATCCATGTCGGCGAT
>CAYXMO010000162.1:0-1403 GCA_964465935.1 uncultured Rhizobium sp. | reverse complement strand
TCGTAGATGGCGCTCATGGCCTCTTCCGCCAGCGCCTCGAAGCGTGCCATTTCTGACGAGTCGCTCACGGGATCATCGCCTTGTCCATCGCCGCCATTCTTATCGCAGGCCCCACCGCGAGCGGCAAGTCGCGCGCCGCGCTGGAGCTGGCCGAGGCGGTCGGCGGTGTGATCGTCAACGCCGATTCCATGCAGGTCTATCGCGAGCCGCGCATCCTCACGGCGCGGCCCAGCGATGCCGACATGGCGCGGGTGCCGCATCTGCTCTACGGCCACGTCCCGGCGCGCGAGCCCTATTCGACGGGCCGCTACCAAAGCGATGCCGGGCACGCGCTGCACGAGGTGCAGAGGCGGCTGCCGATCTTCGTCGGCGGCACCGGGCTCTATTTTCGCGCCCTCACCGACGGCCTGTCGGAGATGCCGGAAATTCCCGCCGGCGTACGCGAAGCGGCGCGAGCGAAATTGGCCGAGGTCGGCAACCAAGCGTTCCACGACGATCTCAAGCGGCGCGATCCGCAGATGGCGGCGCAGCTCAACCCCGGCGACGGCCAGCGCATGCTGCGCGCCTATGAAGTCATCGAAGCGTCGGGCAAGAGCCTCGCCTATTGGCAGCAAAACGAAGGACGGCCAGTGCTGGACGGGCTCAAGCTGGCGCGCTTCGTCATCGACCTGCCGCGCGAGGAAATCTGGGCACGGATCGATGCGCGCTTCCGCGCCATGCTCGCCGCCGGCGCGATGGAAGAAGCGCTGGCGCTGGCGGATCTCGATCCGGCGCTGCCGGCGGCGCGGATCATCGGGCGGCGCGAATTGCTCGGCCTGCATGACGGTTCGCTCAGCGAAGCCGAAGCGGTGGAAAAAGCCGTGATCGCCAGCCGGCAATACGCCAAACGGCAGGACACCTGGTTCCGCAACCAGCTCGGCGACTGGACCCGGGTCGATGGCCAGGGACATATTGTTGCTGAAATGCTAAAATACCTAGATTGAAATTGCTTGACGGCGATTCGCGGTTTGCTTAGGTTGCGCCGCACCAAATTGGAACTGCGATGAACTTCGCGCTCGTACTTATTGGACAGCCGCTGACCGGACGGGGCTAAGCCCCGGCTTTCCGACGCAGCGGCTGTGTAAGCAAGGGGCGGAGACGCCCCTTAATCATTTCTGGGACGTAAGGCCGATGGACAAAGACGGTAGTGCAATGACGGGCACCCCCACGCGGGACGGCACGATCGAGCTTTCGGGCGCGCAAATGGTGATCCGCGCGCTCAAGGACCAGGGCGTCCAGCACATCTTCGGCTATCCCGGCGGCGCGGTGCTGCCGATTTACGACGCGCTGTTCGCGGCGCAAGGCATCACCCATGTCCTGGTGCGCCACGAGCAAGGCGCGGTGCATGCGGCGGAGGGCTATGC
>CAYXMO010000161.1:0-7031 GCA_964465935.1 uncultured Rhizobium sp. | reverse complement strand
TCCCTTCTTGGCATCGTAAGCCGCCGTCAGCTTGGCGATGTCGAGGCTGACGAACCCCATGCCTTCGTGGTCGTTGATCAGGTGGCAGGCGGTGTATTCCGGCTCGTCCTGGCCGCCGGCCGGGCTCAGCACCAGCAGGTGCAGGCTGCAGCACACCGGTTCGCCGCCGGTGTCCATCACCGCGACGCGGACCTGGCCGTTGTAGAACAGCCTGGTGTTCTTCTCCCAGGGCGGCGCGATATTGGCCGCGCTCGCCGTCGATTGGTCGTCGTTGCAATCGACGATCGACAGCGCCGCGGCCGGCGCGGTCATGGCCAGGAGGCCAACCAGTCCAAGAACCAAACGGCGCATATCCAATCCCCCAAAGCTTGCCGATACCGGCGAGCCTAGCCGATCGCGCGGCTCATGTCCGTTCGCTGTCCAGCATCGCCATCTGCGGCGCGGCATAGCGCGTGCCGGCAATGGCGCCTTCGGGCGCGGCCGCATCGATCGCCGCCAACTCCTCGGCGCTCAGCGTCACCGCAAGTGCACCCAGCGCCTCAGCCAACCGCTCGCGCCGCCGCGCTCCGACCAGCGGCACGATGTCGGACCCACGCCCCAGCGCCCAGGCGATGGCGAGTTGCGCCACGGTGATCCCGCGCCCCGCCGCGATCTCGGCCAGCCGCTTTACGAGTTCTTTGTTGCGCTTGAGATTGTCGCCGGTGAAGCGCGGGAAGTGCGGCCGCTCCGCCGTCTTTCCCGCCACCGTGGCGTTGCTGATCAGGCCGCGCGACAAGACGCCATAGGCAGTGACGCCGACACCCAGCTCGCGCAGGCTCGGCAGGATGCTGCGCTCGACCATGCGCGTGACGACGGCATATTCGATCTGCAGATCGCACACCGGCGTCACCGCGTGGGCGCGGCGCACCGTCTGCGCATTGACCTCGCTGAGGCCCAGATGGCGCACATGGCCGGCCTTGATCAGGTCGGCGACCGCGCCGGCGGTGTCCTCGATCGGCACGCTCGAATCGAGCCGCGCCGGACGGTAGATATCGATATGGTCGACGCCCAGCCGCTTGAGCGAATAGGCCGCGAAGGATTTCACCGCCGCCGGCCGCGCATCGAAGCCGAGAAATTCGCCCTGCGGCCCGCGCATCGCGCCGAACTTGATGCTCAGCACCGCCTTGTCGCGCCGGCCTTTCAAGGCGCGGCCGATCAGCATCTCGTTGTGCCCCATGCCGTAGAAGTCGCCGGTGTCGAGCAGGTCGATCCCGGCGTCCAGCGCGGCATGGATCGTCGCGATGCTCTCGCTCTCGTCGGCCGGGCCGTAGAAATCCGACATCCCCATGCAGCCCAGCCCGATGGCGGAAACCTCGGGGCCCGTGCGTCCCAGCCTGCGCCGTTCCATGTCCACACTCCTTGTTGGCTCACCGCATTGAACCACGCGAACGAAAAGGGCACAAAGCCTCATGGCCATCGCCGCGATTCGCATCCTGGGACTCGATCCCGGCCTCGCCCGGATGGGCTGGGGCGTGATCGCGGTGTCGGGCTCGCGCATCGCCCATGTCGCGCACGGCGTCATCCTCACCCGCACCGCCGACGGTCTCGGCCCGCGCTTGCTGGCGCTGCACCGCGCGCTCGAAGAGGTCATCGCGCGCGAGCGGCCCGCCGCCGTCGCGGTCGAGCAAGCCTTCGTCGCCAAGGACCCGTCCGCCGCGCTCAAGATCGGCCATGCCCGCGCCGTCGCGCTGCTCGCCGCGGCGCAGGCGGGGCTGGAGATCGCGGAGTACGCGCCCAACCACATCAAGAAATCTGTGGTCGGCGTCGGCCACGCGCAGAAGGAGCAGGTCCAGGCGATGGTCAAGCGCCTGCTGCCGACCTGCCGCGTCGAACAGGCCGACGCCGCCGACGCGCTCGCCTGCGCCATCGCCCATGCGCATCTCGCCGGCACGCGCGCCCGCATGCTCCAGGCGCTCGCGTCATGATCGGCAAGCTCAGCGGCATCGTCGACAGCGTTGCCGAAGACCACGCCATCCTCGACGTCGGCGGCGTCGGCTATCTGGTGCAATGCCCGTCTTCGACTTTGTCGAAACTGAGCGCCGGCGCGCACGCCGCGCTGATGATCGAGACCAAGGTCTCCGACGACGCCATTCGCCTCTACGGGTTTCATTCGGCGGAGGAGCGCGAATGGTTCCGCCTGCTGCAGACGGTGCAGAATGTCGGCGCCCGCGTCGCGCTCAACGTGCTGTCGGCGCTCAGCCCGCGCGCGCTGGAGCGCGCCCTGGCGCTTTCCGACAAGGCGATGATCGGCAAGGCGCAAGGCGTCGGGCCCAAGCTGGCGCTGCGCATCGTCACCGAGCTGAAGGACAAGGCGCCGGCGATGATGCTGCGCGGCCATGGCGAGGACGGCGGGATCGCAGCGGCGCTGGCCCCGCGCGGCCCCGAAGCCGACGCGGTCGCGGCGCTGGTCAAGCTCGGCTATTCCCAAGGCCAGGCCGCCGAAATGGTCGCCCGCGCCGCCAACGATCTGGGCCAAGCCGCGCCGGTCGACGCCCTGATCCGCGAAAGCTTGCGGGCGATGGGGCGTTGATGAATTTGACCAGTCAGACTAGTCTGTTCGCATGAGCATTTGGTCGATCTCTGAAGCGAAGGCGAAATTGTCGGAAGTGGTGCGGCGTTGCCAGAAGGAGCCGCAGACCATCACCCGGCACGGCGTGCCCGTGGTGGAAATCATTTCGGCGGCGGAATATCGGCGCCTCGGCGGAAAGCTGCCGGTTGCTGCAAACACGGGCAAATCCGCGCGAAAGGCCCGCAGATGAGGCAGATCGCGCTCCAGGACGCGAAGGCGAACCTCGGCGATATCGTCGATGAAGCGCTGCAATCGCCCGTGATAATCACGCGCAACGGCAAGATCGAGGCAGTGCTGCGTCCCGCCCGCCCACAAACATCGGGCAAGGTCATTCAGGGCAAGCGCGGCGTGACCGGTCTTTATGATGCCTTGCGCGCCGCGCCTTACGAATTGAAGCTAAAGCCGTTGCGCGGCAAATTCCGGCCCTTCGGCCTGTGAGCTATCTGATCGACACTTGCGTCCTGTCGGAAGAAACCCGGCCGCGGCCCGATCCGACGGTAGATGCATGGCTGAAACGTGAACTTGCCAATGGCGCTTTCGTCAGTGCCGTTTCGCTGGTCGAGATCGAATATGGCATCCTTTCGATGCCTTTGGGCCGCAAGCGTACTGCGCTGGAGCGCTGGTTTCACCAGCAGATCGTGCCGCAGACGCGGCCGGGCCTTGTCGCGGTGGACGAAGATATCGCTCTGCGTTGCGGCGCGCTCATGGCGCAAAGGCCGAACGCCGAAGCGCCCGACGCCTTGATTGCAGCGACGGCGCTGGTTCATGGTCTTGTCGTCGCGACCCGCAACGTCAAACATTTTCGATTTGATGGCTTGAATATCGTCAACCCTTGGGAAGCATGATGGCTCCGCCCAAAGCCAAAGCTGACACTGACCGCCTCGTCACCCCCGAGCGCAGCGAGGAAGACTCGCTCGAAGCTTCGTTGCGGCCCAAGCGGCTCGCCGATTTCGTCGGCCAGGCCCAGGCGCGCGAGAACCTTTCCATCTTCATCCAGGCCGCCAAGGCGCGGGCCGAGGCGCTCGACCACGTGCTGTTCTCGGGCCCGCCGGGGTTGGGCAAGACCACGCTGGCGCAGATCGTGGCGCGCGAGCTCGGCGTCAATTTCCGCTCGACCTCCGGCCCGGTGCTGGCGAAAGCCGGCGACCTCGCCGCCATTCTGACCAATCTGGAGCCGCGCGACGTTCTCTTCATCGACGAGATCCACCGCCTCAATCCCGCGGTCGAGGAAATCCTCTATCCGGCGATGGAAGACTATGAACTCGATCTGGTGATTGGCGAGGGGCCGTCGGCGCGCTCGGTCAAGATCACGCTCAATCCGTTCACGCTCGTCGGCGCCACGACGCGCTCGGGCCTCATCACCACGCCGCTGCGCGACCGGTTCGGCATTCCGGTGCGGCTCAATTTCTACACCGCCGATGAGCTGCTCGCGATCGTCGAGCGCGGTGCCCGCGTGCTCGGCTTCGATCTCACCGCCGACGGCGCGCGCGAGATCGCATCCAGAGCCCGCGGCACGCCGCGCATCGCTGGGCGGCTCCTCAAACGCGTGCGCGATTTCGCCGCCGTCGCCGGCCACAAGACCGTTAACGCCACGATCGCCGACGCGGCGCTGACCCGCCTCGAAGTCGACGCCCGCGGCCTCGACGCTTTCGACGCGCGCTATCTGCGGCTGATCGCCGAGAGCTTCGGCGGCGGGCCCGTCGGCATTGAGACCATCGCCGCGGCGCTCGGCGAATCGCGCGACGCGATCGAGGACGTGGTCGAGCCGTTCCTCTTGCAGCAAGGCTTCGTCCAACGCACGCCGCGCGGCCGCCTGCTCACCGGCACGGCTTATGGCCATCTTGGGCTCAACGCGCCGCCGCGCGATCCGGCGCAGATGCACTTGCCGATGGACGACAGCGATGACTGAGCCGCAGGGTCTGGGCCGCTTCGAAGGCAAGACGCACATCCTGCCGATCCGCGTCTATTACGAAGACACCGATCTCTCCGGCGTCGTCTATCACGCCAATTACCTGCGCTACATGGAGCGCGGCCGCACCGAGTTCTTCCGCCTCGCCGGCGTCTCCAAGATGGCCGCGCTCGAAGATGCCGAGCCGACGGCGTGGACGCTGCGCAGCGCCAGCCTCGATTTCCACCGCCCGGCGCGGCTGGAGGACCAGATCGAGGTCCACACCACCTGTCCGCTGCTCAGCGGCGCGCGCATGCAGGCGGACCAGAAAATTTACGCCAACGGCATGTTGCTGGTGCACGGCAAGGTCGAAGCCTGCATCATGACCTTGAGCGGCAAACCGCGTAGAATTCCGCAAGCCGTGCGCGACAAACTGGTTCCCTATCTTCAATAGGTTAAGTCTTTTGCAAACAAGCGCTTAACCTTTGACGCCCAAATTCGGCCACCATTGAATGGCCTTTGCAAATGCGGCTTGTATCGCGACCTGTCCGCCGAAGCCTTGGCGAAGGCGGAAGCGGTGGGCCAAACAAACGGCCTCAAGTAGCGAAGCGATAGGCCATAAGAAGAGGTTCGTGATGACGTTGATCCGCATGCTGGCCGTTGCGGCGTTGCTGACCTGCCTGGGCACGCCGGCGCTGGCGCAGCGCGCGCCCAGCGCCGCGCCGGTCGGCGGCGGCACCACCGAAACCCGCGATCTCGACGCTCCGGCCGCCGCGCCGACCACCGCCATCGACGTCACCGCCGCCGGCGGCGACGCCACAACCGCCGGCGGCATGTCGGTGATCTCGGTGTTCGAGCGCGCCGATCCCATCGTGAAGACGGTGATGGTGCTGCTGCTCATCGCCTCGCTGTGGTCGTGGACCATCATCGTCAACAAGGCGCTCGCCTTCGGCACGCTCAAGCGCCGCGCCGCCAAATTCGAGAAGGTGTTCTGGTCCGGCCAGTCGCTCGACGAGCTCTACCAGCAATTCGCCGCCAAACCCGACCATCCGCTGGCCGCGACCTTCGTCGCCGCGCTGCGCGAATGGCGCCGTGCTTTCGAGGGCGGGGCGCCGCGCGAGGCGCTGGTCCCCGGCATCAAGGACCGCATCGAGAAGGCGATGAGCGTCACCATCCTGCGCGAGACCGACGGGCTCGAGCGCCAGCTCGGCTTTCTCGCCACCGTCGGCTCGACCGCCCCCTTCATCGGCCTGTTTGGCACGGTGTGGGGCATCATGAACTCCTTCACCGCCATCGCGGCGCAGCACAACACGACTCTTGCCGTCGTCGCGCCCGGCATCGCCGAGGCGCTGTTCGCGACCGCGATGGGCCTGCTCGCCGCCATTCCGGCGGTGATCTTCTACAACCGCTTCGTCAACGAGATCGCGCGCTACACCACGCGGCTCGACGCCTTCGCCGACGAGTTCTCTGCCATCCTGTCGCGCCAGCTGGATGAGAAGGCGCGCTGATGGCGGCGACGCTGCATCGCAACGAACGCGGCCACCGCGGCGGGCGGCGGCGGGCGCTGGCCGAGATCAACGTCACGCCCTTCGTCGACGTCATGCTGGTGCTGCTGATCGTCTTCATGGTGACGGCGCCGCTGCTCACCGCCGGCGTACCGGTGGATTTGCCCAAGACCAAGGCCCAGACGCTCGGCGCTCAGAACGAGCCGCTCGCCGTCACCGTCAAGCGCGACGGCAGCATCTATCTGCAGAACACGCCGATCCCGGAGGACGAGCTCGTCGCCAAGCTCACCGCCATCGCCGCCAACGGCGTCGAGCAGCGCGTCTTCGTGCGCGGCGACAAGGCGGTCGATTACGGCCGCGTCATGCAGGTGATGGGGCTTCTCTCCGCCGCCGGCTTCACCCATATCGGGCTCGTGACCGATGTCGCAAAGCCTAAACCCGGCGCGAACTAGCTTCGCCCCCACCACGGCGCGCTTCTCGCGCTGGGGTGGTGTGGCGGTGGCGCTGCTGCTGCACGCGGCGGTGGTCGCGTCCGCCTATGTGAGCTGGGAGCACAAGCTGGAGATCGCCGACGAATCGCCGCCTTCGGTGCCGGTCGATCTCGTCACCATCGCCGACAAGACCGACATCGCGCCGCTGATCGACCGCAGCGTGAAACCGGCGCCGGCCGACGACATCAAGCCGCCGCCGCAGGACACGCCGGTGCCGACGCCGCCGCCGCCGCAGACGGAGGCCGCACCGGCGCCTGAGCCCGCGCCGTCGCCGATGGCCAAGCCCGAAATCGCGCCCGCGCCGACCGTCAAGCCGCAGACGCGGCCCAAGCCGACCGACGCCAAGAAACCCAAGAGCGACGATTTCGCCGCCCTGCTCAACGCGCTCACCGCGCCCGCCGCGACACCGCACAACGCCCGCGTTGCCGACCGCACCGTCAAGGGCGTCGGCGCGATGAACGCGATGACGATGGACCTGATCGACGCGCTCAAGAACCAGATCCAGCAATGCTGGAGCCCGCCGGTCGGGGCGCCGCATC
>CAYXMO010000160.1:0-7059 GCA_964465935.1 uncultured Rhizobium sp. | reverse complement strand
GCATGCCGCCATCGATGTAGCGGCGGCCGTGGATGGTGATCGGCGGGAAGATGCCCGGCACCGAACAGCTCGAGGCGATGGCGCGGCCGAGCGGAACGCCGCTGGATTGCTCCCACACCTGGAACGCGCCGTCCGCCGCATCGACCGCGGTGCAGGCGAAGCCGCGCGGCCAGGCCTCGCCGTCCTTGGCGATGGAGCCGAAGCTGGCGACGAACTGCTCCTCCGGCATGGTCTCGGCGGCGAGCGCGAAGGCGCCGATCTCGGCCAGGAGTTCCGGCGCCGGCCCGCCTTCCGCTGGGCGGCGCGCCATGAACGCCATCAAGGGACCAAGGTCCGGCGCGGCGCGGCGTTCACCCGGCGCAGCCGCCTTGCGCGCCTCGCGATCACGCGCCGCCTGCTCGACCTGGGCGCGCACCAAGGCTTCGGCGGGACGTCCAGACGCCAGCGCGGCGCCGGCGAAGGACCCTGCCGAGGTGCCGACGATTCGGTCGGCGTCCGCGAGCGTCACGCCGCCTTCGGCCAGCCCGGCGGCGAGACCCAACTCCCAGGCGATGCCGACCGGTCCGCCGCCGCCCAGAATCAGTGCACGATGTCCCATACCGTTGCTCCTGTGACCGCTTTCGTCGGATATAGCATGGTCTTAAGGCCAAGCACCCGTTAGAGTTTTATGGGATGAGCACTGCACACGACGCCACGCCTTCCGACGCGCGCGCCCGCTTCCGCATGGAGCGCAAGCCCCGGCTCCTGCGCCTGGTCGCGGAAGGCGAATGGACGACCAAGGATGCCGCCAAGCTCGACGCCGCGCTGCGCGCCATCCAGCTCGGCGACGCGGCCGATGCCGAGATCGACGGCACCGCGCTGGCGCGCCTCGACAGCGCCGGCGCCTGGCTGCTGGTGCGCACCAAGCGCGAATGGGAAAACAGCGGCAAGCGGGTCGGGCCGATCGCGCTGGCCGACATGTACAGCTCGCTGATCCACACCGTGGAGCACGAGCACACCGCGCCACCGGTGGTGATCCACAACCGCCACACGCTGGAAGCCTTCGTCACCCGCATCGGCAAATCGACGATCCACGGGCTGCAGCAGGGCCTGGGCATCCTGGGTTACATCGGCCGCGTCACCGTCGAGGTCACCGAGGCGATTTATCACCCGCGCGGAAACCTACGCGTCGCGGCGCTGATCCACCAGGTCGAGGAGACCGGGATCAACGCCCTGCCGATCGTCGGCCTGCTGTCCTTCCTGATCGGCATCGTGCTCGCCTATCAGGGCGCCGACCAGCTCAAGCGCTTCGGCGCCGAGGTCTTCACCATCAACCTTCTGGGCGTCGGCCTCTTGCGCGAGCTCGGCGGCCTCGTCACCGCGATCATCGTCGCCGGGCGCTCGGGCTCGGCCTTCACGGCGCAGATCGGCACGATGCGGGTGAACGAGGAAATCGACGCGATGCAGACCATCGGCATCAACACCGTCGACGCCCTGGTCTTGCCGCGCATCATCGGCCTCGTCATCGCCCTGCCCTTCCTGACCTTCTATGCCGACATCATGGGCCTCTTGGGCGGCGCGATGATGTGCTATTTCGACCTCGGCATCACCATTCCCGTGTTCATGCGCCAGCTCCAGGAAGCGGTGAGCGTCAACACCTTCATGGTCGGGATGATCAAGGCGCCGGTGTTCGCCTTCATCATCAGCCTGGTCGGCTGCTTCGAAGGCCTGCAGGTCGAGCGCAACGCCGCCAGCGTCGGCAAGCTGACGACGCGTTCGGTCGTCGAATCGATCTTCCTCGTCATCGTGCTCGATGCCGGGTTCTCGATCATGTTCTCCATCATAGGGATCTAGGCGCGTGGCGGGGGACAGGGAAGTCGTCATCAAGGTTCGCGGCCTGGTCAACGCCTTCGGCAGCCAGATCCTGCACGACCATCTCGACCTCGACGTCTATCGCGGCGAAGTGCTGGGCGTGGTCGGCGGCTCGGGCACCGGCAAGTCGGTGCTGCTGCGCTCGATCATCGGGCTCAACCAGATCAAGTCCGGCACCATCGAGGTGTTCGGCCGCAACACCGACAATCTCAATGAAGCCGAATGGCGCGAGATCGAGCAGCGCTGGGGCGTGCTGTTCCAGGAAGGGGCGCTGTTCTCCTCCCAGACCATCGCTGAGAACATCCAGGTGCCGTTGCGCGAATACACCGACATGCCGCAGGCGCTGATGAACGAGATCGCGTCGATGAAGCTCTCGATGGTCGGGCTCGACGAGAGCGCGGCGCCCAAGCACCCGTCCGAGCTTTCCGGCGGCATGAAGAAGCGCGCCGGCCTGGCGCGCGCCCTGGCGCTCGATCCCGACATCGTCTTCCTCGACGAGCCGACCGCCGGCCTCGATCCGATCTCGGCCAACATGTTCGACGAGCTGGTCAAGGATTTGCAGAAGAGCCTGAACCTGACGGTGTTCATGGTGACCCACGATCTCGACACGCTGCGCGCCACCACCGACCGCATCGCGGTGCTGGTCGACAAGAAGATCGTGGTCGGGCCGATGGAGGAATTGCGGAAAAATCCGCATCCGTGGATTCAGGAGTATTTTTCCGGCCCGCGCGGACGCGCCGCGGCCTGAGGGGGAAGAGCGATGGAAACCAAGGCAAACTACATCGCGGTGGGCGCCTTCGTGCTCGCCTGCATGCTGGCGCTGGTCGTCACCGTGCTGTGGCTGGCCGGCGTGCAATACGCCCAGGAATTCGTCTACTACCAGACGACGTTCAGCGGCTCGGTCACCGGCCTCGGCAAGGGCACGGTGGTGCGCTACAACGGCATCGAAGTCGGCCGCGTCGACGGCCTGGACTTCGCCAAGGACGATCCCAGCAGCGTCGTCGCCACGCTGCAGGTGCGCCCCGACCTCAATATCCACGATGACGCCATCGCCTCGATCGCGAGCCAGGGCCTGACCGGCGGCTCCTATATCGAAATCGACGGCGGCAAGAAGAAGGACAAGGAATCGGTCCTGCCGCACACCACCAGCAATCCCTATCCCAGCATCAAGTCGCAGCCCTCGACCCTGGCGCAGCTGGCGGAGACCGCGCCCAAGGTGGTCGAAAAGGTCAACCAGATCGCCGACAAGCTGAACCTTCTGCTCAACGACCAGAACCGCAAGGCGATCGGCGACATCCTGGCCAATCTCGACACCGTGACGGCCACCTTCGCGGCGCGCTCGGGCGACATCGACGCCACCTTGCGCAACACCGCCGCCGCGACGCGCAATCTGGAGGTCGCCAGCCGCGACCTGCATCCCACTTTGATGCAGGCCGACGCGACGCTCAGGCGGCTCGACAAGCTGTCGCTCGACGCCGACAACGTCGTGACCGGCGACGGCATCGCGCAGCTCTCGGCGCTGATCGCCGACGGCCGCCGTCTGGTGACCAGCCTCACCAAGCTGTCCGACGAACTCAACCGCGAGCCGACACGCGTGATCTTCGGCGACAGGCGCAAGGGATACACACCCAAATGAGCAAGCTCCTCCTCGACCGCCGCGCCCTGCTGGTTGCCGGCGTCTCGGCCACGGCGCTATCGGCCTGCAGCGGCATCATCGGCCCGCCCGAAGCGCCGCCGCTCTATGTCCTGAAGCCGGCGCTGCCGCCGGCCGGCGCGGGGCGTCGCGTGCCGTGGCAGATGTCGATCGCGCTGCCCGAGGCGCCCGACAGCCTGGACACCAGCCGCATCGTGCTGGTTCACGAGAACGCCCAGATGGATTTCTATGCCGACGCCTCGTGGCAGGACCGCGTGCCGTTCCTGGTGCAGTCGGCGTTGATCGAAGCGTTCGAGGGCAGCGGCCGGATCACCGCCGTCGGCCGCGACACCGAGGGGCTGAAGTCGGACTACATCCTGGAGACCGACATCCGCGACTTCCAGGCGCGCTACGACGCCGCCGAGGCGCCGCCCACCGTGGTGGTGCGGATCGCCGCCAAGCTGATCGCGGTGCGCGGCCGCACCATCGCCCAGGCCTTGCCGGCGCATGGCGAGGCGACGGCGCAGCAGAACAACGTTCCCAGCGTGGTCGCCGCCTTCAACCAGGCGCTGGCGGGCGCGATAGGCCAGATCGTCGATTGGGCGCTCGGCGCCCCGATGCCGGCGAAGACGGAGTAGCCATCTCTTATCCTCCCCCTGAAAGGGGGAGGTGGCCCGAAGGGCCGGAGGGGGAAGTCGTGCAAGCGGCAAACTGCCCCCACCCGCCTACGCCTATGGCTTCGGCGCGGCGGGCGATATCTCACGGCCGCGCCGTAGCGATAGCGAAGGCGACCGCCTCGCTTCGCTCGGCACCTCCCCCTTTCAGGGGGAGGATGGGAACTTTCGGTTCCCTTTCTCGTTAATACTCCCGATATCGCGGGAGTTTCATCGATGCTGCGCTGGGCTTTTCTGTTCTTGGTCATCGGCCTGATCGCCGGCCTGCTCGGCTTCGGCGGCATTGCCGGCGCCTCGTTCGCGGTCGCGAAAATCCTGTTCTTCGTGTTCATGGTGATCTTCCTGGTGTTCCTGGTCATGGGCCTGACCGTGGCGCGGCGGGTGAGCGGGTAACGCGCCGTGAGCCAGGCCTATCGCCTGGGCTTCGAATTCTCGAGCAGCGACGAAACCCCCAGCGCCGGCGACGCGCGCTGGTCGCTGAGCGGATTCGCTTCGCCCACGCCACTGCTGACCGGCAGCTTCGCAGCGTCGGACGGCGCCGACGTGCCCTACCGGCTGTGGCCGGCAGCGGAGGCGCGCGCCCTCGTCCTGCTGCTGCACGGCGCCACCGACTATTCGGGCGCCTTCGAGGAGATCGGACCGCAATTCGCGGCGCGCGGCCTCACCGCGCTTGCCATCGACCAGCGCGGCTTCGGCGCGACGTCGACGCGCGGCAAGTGGCGCGGCAAGAACCGCATGATCCGCGACGCCATCGAAGCGGTGCTCTTCCTGCGCCGCCGCTTCGGCGCGGCGCTGCCGGTGTTCGTGCTGGGCGAGAGCATGGGCGCGGCGCTGGCGGTGCACATGGCGGCGCGGGCGCCCGATCTCAATCTCGCCGGACTGGTGCTGGCGGCGCCGGGCGCGATCTCGGGCACCGGGCGGCGGCTGTTCGGCGGGCTACTGACGCGGGTGCTGCGCTTCTTCGCGCCCAACAGCGGCCTGGTGGTCGAGCGCCTGAGCGCCTGGGAGTTCACGCCGGCGGCGGCGATCCGCCTGCTCGGCGATCCTATGGTGCTGCGCCGGGTGCGCCCGGCGACGCTGTTCGGCCTGTTCAAGCTGTCGCGCAGCGCGGTCGACGAGGCCGAGCATGTGCGCGTGCCGGCATTGACCATGGTCGGCAGCAAGGAAGACGTGATGCGCGTCGCCTGCATCGAGCGGCTGCACGCCAATCTGGCGGGCGAGAAGACCTGGCAGAGCTTTCGCGGCGCGCCGCATCTGCTGCTGCATTGGCGGCAGAACGGCCGCGTACTGGGTAAAGTGTTCGCCTGGATCGATGCGCGCCTGACGCTGCGCGCCGGCGCCGCTATGATCGAGCCTGCGAGTCGATAGCCTTAAGGATTTGTCATGCGCATTCTGGCTTGCGGTCTTGCGGCACTTCTTTTTTCCACCGGTGCCGCATGGGCGGATTGCGATCTTGGCGCGCCGGATGCGAAGGCCGCCGGCCCCGGCTGCGCCCGCGCCTGGATGGACAAGAATCTTCGGCTCAACGACATCGTCACCGTCGGCACCCATAACAGCTACAAGGCGGCGATCCCGCCGCGGCTGATGTCGCTGGTGCGGATGGGCTCGGCGCAGGCGGCGCTCGGCCTCGACTATGCGCACCTGCCGCTGGCGCAGCAGCTCGACGACGGCGCCCGCGCCATCGAGATCGACGTCGTCTACGATCCCGACGGCTATCTCTATGCCCATCCCGCCGGCGCGGCGATGACCGGCGAAGTTATGCCGCCGGAGTGGCAAAAGGCGATGAAGAAGCCGGGTTTCAAGGTGCTGCACGTCCAGGACATCGACTTCCATGCCGTGTGCATCACTTTCATCGCCTGCCTTGAGGATTTGAAAGCCTGGTCGCAGGCGCATCCGGACCACGTTCCGATCCTGGTGACGCTGAACGCCAAGGACGATTCGATCCCGATGCCGGATTCGGTGACGCCGCTGAAATTCGACACCGCCGCCTTTGACGCGCTGGACGCCGAGTTGCTGTCGGTGTTCAGCCACGACGAACTGGTGACGCCCGACCAGGTGCAGGGCGGCGCTCCCACCTTGCGCGACGGCGTCCTGGCGCATGGCTGGCCGAGCCTGGGCGAGACGCGCGGCAAGTTCGTCTTCGCGTTGGACGAGAGCGGCGCCAAGGCCGCTGCCTATGTCGGCGGGCGCAAATCGCTGGAAGGCCGGGCGATGTTCGTCACCGTGCCGGAGGATTCGCCCGCCGCCGCCTTCCTGGTGCTCAACGAGACTGCCGACAATCCGCGCATCGCCGCCGATGTCGCCAAGAACTTCCTGGTCCGCACCCGCGCCGACGCCGACACGGTCGAAGCCCGCAGCAACACCACGGCGCGGCGCGACGCGGCGCTGGCCTCGGGGGCGCAATACGTCTCGACCGACTACATGCGGCCCGACACAAGGTTCGGGCCCTACCAGGCGCGCATGCCCGGCGGCGTCATCGCCGCCTGCAACCCGCAGCGCCGTCCCGAGCGCTGCGCCGGCCTGCCGGTGGAATAGGCGCATTGCCGCCTTCCCATCCGGGCCCCGGCTTTGTATGACACGCCTGTAATCTAAATTTGCGTTCACAAACGGCGGCAACGGCCGGGTGGGACGCGCTTGGGCTGTCACTTCACTTGGGGACGCCGCGGCCGCGCGGCGCAGGAAAATATGAGCGTCAAGGCTTCGCTGCCCGAACGGCTGCGCTACGAGTTCGACAAGTCGATGGCGGCTGGGCCGATCGCGCTGATCGGCTGGCTGGCGGTGATCTCGCTGGCGATGATCTCCTTCGCCGGCCTGGTGCTGACGATCACGCAATTCGCCCAGGACGACGGCAAGCCGCTCGGCTTCATCGAGGCGTTCTGGGAATCGCTGATGCGCACGCTC
>CAYXMO010000159.1:0-7086 GCA_964465935.1 uncultured Rhizobium sp. | reverse complement strand
ACAAATACCTGATCAACAAGGACGGCACGATCGCCGGCACCTTCGGCCCGCGCACCCCGCCGGACGACGCGGAGATGAACGCGGCGATCGACAAGGCGCTGGCGAAATAGGACGTTCGCGAACCTCGGCGAGGCGCGCATGGACTATCGACGCTACACGCCGGACGACTTGTCCGGAATCCTGCGGCTGTGCCGGCTGGAAGGTTGGCCCTCGCTGGTCGAGAATCCGCCGCGCGCCAACCGCGTCCTGACGGCGCCGGGCGTGACGACGATGGTTGCGGCCGCCGACGGCGAGATTGCCGGCTTTGCCCAATTGCAGAGCGACGGCGAGATACAGGCGCATCTGTCGTTGATTGCCGTCGATGCCAGGCGCCGCCGTCAGGGGATTGCGCGCGAACTGCTTGTGCGGGCCTTACGCGAAGCCGGCGGATTGCGCATCGACCTCATCACCGAGAGCGGTGAGTCTTTCTATCAAGAACTCCCGCACGTTCGGATGCAGGGCTTTCGGATATATCCCGAATACAGCGGACCCGATCGGCAGGAGCCGCCCGTCTTATGGAAAGACGGCCGCAAGATAGGCCGCGGCTAGCTACAGCCGATCCGTCACCAGCACGCGGCCCTTGGCGCCCAGCGCGGTCTCGCCCTTCTCGTTGCGGATGCGGCCGCGCAGCTCGACGACGTCGCCGCCGAGCTTGGCATTGGGCGTGACCTTCACGACCAGCCATTCGAGCGTGATCGCTTCGTCGGCGAAGATCGCCTTCCGGAAGCGGACCCAGAATTCGAGGCCGACCATCGCACAGCGCTTGGAGAAGTGAGAGGCAGTGAGGCCGAGCAGGAGCGCGGTGGTGTGGGTGCCGCTGGCGATCTGACGGCCGAACCGCGTCGCGGACGCGAAGGCCGCGTCATGGTGGACGGGATTGCTGTCGCCCACGGCCTGCGCATAGGCCGACGCATCCGCCGGCGTCAGCACGACGCCGGCAGAAAAACGTTCATGGGCGTAGGCGCGCATCGGCTCACATCTGCGGCTTGACGCCGTTCTTCTCCATCACCATCGAGCCGATCACCGGCTTGCCGTCGGCGCCGTTCATCGCGGTGGCGAAGACCGCGAGGCCCGCCTTGGCATCGGTGCCCTTGGCCGGGACGATGGCGACGATCGGGGTCGACGGCGTGACCAACACGGTCGCAACGCCGGTGCAGGGATTGGCGCCGCCCATGGCGGCGAGGCCGACGCATTTGCCGTTCACCATCGCCGAGCCCTTATACGTCACCTTCAGCGACCAGCCATCCGATGCCGAGACCATGCCGTTGGTCATGCTGCCGGCCACGGTGGGAGCGCTGTGCACCACCGCGACGGTGCCGTTGGTCATGCTGCCGGCGGTCTTGGCGCCGTCCGGGTGATGATCCCAGGGATAGGAGCCCTCGCCGATATGGACCGGGATGACGTGGATCTCCTCGGCCTTCAAGGTGTCGTTCGGGCCGGGCACCGAGGTGATGCCGACGAAATCGGTCGACTTGATCTGGTCGAAACGGCGCGGCTCGACCGCGGAATAGAGCGTGGTCGGCGCCAGCGCCGCGACCAGCGTGGTGCCGTCGGCCTTGGTGATGGTGACCGACTTGGCGTCGATGCTGGCGATCGTGCCGCGCACCAGGGTCGGCGGCGGCGGTGCGGCGGCGGCAGGCGCGGCGGCCGCGATGAGCGCGGCCGTCATCATCAGCGTACCGAATTTCATGACATTTCTCCCCGATACGAATGGCGTGGCGTTAATGCACACGAGTTCGGCGGACGGCGCAAGTTACGCCGGCGCGATTTACCCTGTACCGCTGTCGCTGCGGCAGCTATCCCGGCTTCGCCTTGATGAGGAATTCGATGCGGCGGTTGCGCGGTTCGTTCTTGTCGTCGCCGGTGGCGAGGCGCAGATGGCTTTCGCCGAAGCCTTGGGCGCTCAGACGGCTGCCGGGGACGCCTTCATGGATGAGCGCGTCGGCGATCAGCCTGGCGCGCTTTTGCGACACGGCCAAGTTCTGCTCCGGCTTGCCGACCGTGTCTGTATAGCCGCCGACTTGCACCGTGGTGTGGACATAGCCGCGCAGCACCGCCGCGAGCGGTTCAAGCACGTCGTCGCCGTTGACGCCGCCGTCGCCGGAGAACAGCCGCGTGTTCTGCACCACGACGTCGATATCGTTGCCCTGACGGGCGACCACGATGCCGGCGCCATGGATGTGGCGGCGCAGTTCGGTCTCCAGTCCGTCCATGTAGCCGTCGATCCGCGCCACGGTGAGCGGCCCCGGCGGGCTCGCCACGGCGGGTGCGGCGGCGTGTGCCGGTGGCGAAGACGGCTTCTGCCAGGCGGGAGGACGTGCGCCCTCGCTGCCGCGCATCGGCGGCGGCGGTATGTCGGGAAACACCGGCCGCGGACCGCCGCCGCAGGCGGCAACGCCCAAGGCCAGAACCGGGACAAGAATTCTCAAAGGGCGCATGGCCGTGGACGTCTTTCTGAGCGATCCGCCGCGATTTTCGCACGGCAAAGGTGGCGGATATTTGGCCGTTGGGCCTGCGCCCTGCTAAGAAGCAGGAGCGATATTTCATAACGCACAGGGTGGGAAAATGAACCTCTTCGATCTGACAGGCAACGTGGCGCTGATCACCGGCTCGACCAAGGGCATCGGCGAAGCGATCGCGCACCGCATGGCCGAGCATGGCGCCAAGGTCGTGGTCTCCAGCCGCAAGGCCGACGCCTGCGAGAAGGTCGCCGGCGACATCAACAAGGACCGCGGCAGCAAAGTCGCGGTGCCGATCCCGGCGAATATCAACTACAAGGAGCAGCTTCAGATGCTGGTGGACGAGACCCACAAGCAGCTGGGCAAAATCGACATCCTGGTGTGCAACGCGGCGCTCAATCCGGCCTATGGCCCGATGTCGAAGATCGACGACGCGGCGTTCGACAAAATCCTGGGCGCCAACATCAAATCCAACCACTGGCTGGCGCAGATGGTGCTGCCCGACATGATCGAGAAGAAGGACGGCGCCATCATCATCGTCTCCTCCATCGGCGGCTATCGCGGCTCGACGGTGATCGGCACCTACTGCATCTCCAAGGCCGCCGACATCCAGCTGGCGCGCAACCTGGCGCTGGAGAACGGGCCGCACAACATCCGCGTCAATTGCATCGCGCCGGGCCTGGTCAAGACCGACTTCGCCCGCGCGCTGTGGGACACGCCAGAAGCCGAGCGCCGATCGAGCGCCGGCAATCCCTTGCGCCGCCTGGGCGAGCCGGACGACATCGCCGGCGCGGCGGTGTTCCTCGCCTCCAAGGCGGGCTCGTGGATGACAGGCCAGAGCATCGTCGTCGACGGCGGATCGCTGGCATGAGGGCGCTCGCATTCGCGCCGCTGGCGCTGCTGTTGCTGGCGGCGCCGGCAACGGCCAAGGACGTCTGCAGCAACGCAGCCGACCAGAACACGATGAACCGCTGCGCCGAAGACGAATTCGAGCGCACCGACAAGGTGCTGAACAAGGTCTACCAGGACACGATGAAAGGGCTGGACGATCACGGCCGCGACCTGCTGAAGAAATCCGAGCGCGCCTGGATCGCCTTTCGCGATGCCGAATGCACCTATCAGAACGAGGCCAATGAAGGCGGCAGCATCTATCCGCTGGTCTATGCCGGCTGCCAGACGACTTTGACCAAGGACCGCATCAAGCAGTTGAAGGCGGGACAAAACTGATGCGCATAAGGACGCGAACCGGGCTCGCGGCGGCGGTGCTGGCCGCCGGCGTTTTGTCCTCCGCAACGCCAACCGGCGCCGCCGGCGATCCGGCGGTCAACTGCAAGGATCCCGGCACGACTTACGAGATGAATGTCTGCGCCGGGCGCGACTTCACTGCTGCCGACAATGCGTTGAACGCCCTCTATGAGCAGCTCTATGGCAAGTACGATGCGGCCAACCGCAAGCTGCTGCAGGCGGCGCAACGCTCCTGGCTGAAATTCCGCGACGACGAGTGCGCTTATGAGACGGCGCTGACCGTCGGCGGCACGATCCATTCGACCATGGTGACGAACTGCGAAACCGACCTGACCCGCGACCGCATCAAGCGCCTCAAAGCGCAGGCGACCTGCGAGGAAGGCGATATGAGCTGCAATCACCCCTAGGATTTGCGCCATCCACGGCGCTCATGGCGGAGAATGCTCAGATTGCGGGCTGCCCGAACGAAGATTAAACTCGGGCCTGAGGTGGAGTCAGCGGTCGCGGGGGATCAATGCTCGCAAAAGGAATTGTGCGTTCGCAAGGGCTCGCGGCGCTCGGGCTGATGCTTTGCGCCATGGCGGCCGGCGACGCGAAGGCCGGCGTGCTTACCGCATCCGGCGGTCTCCAGACGAGCCCAGTTGCCACAGCGACCCTGATCGGAGGAGGCTCGTCACCTGCGATCAGCGCCGGAGTCATCAGCGTTTCCCCGTCGACTGCTTCATCCGTCCCGGCTTCGTCCATCATCGCACCGGTGTCAGGACCTGCGCCACTCACCGGCTTCTCTACCTACCAGCCGGCCAGCCGTAGCGCGGGCGCGGGCAGCGCTCCCAGTTCGGCCGACAGCCGCGGCGTCGACGAGAAATGGGGCGACCCGCTGAATGCCGGCATCTACGATTCGGATTCGATGCACGCCGGCTTCAGCTACTATTACGGCAACAGCCAAGGCGCGTCGCAGGGCGGCATCGGCTTCAGCCTAACCTTCAAGAATTAAGCCGGCACCAGCCCCAACACGCTTTCCGCGCTCTTGAACGCAAGTCCTTGCGCCTCCGCGACCGCGCCGTAGGTCAAGGTGTTCTTGTAGACGTTGAGCCCGGCAAGGAGGTGCTTGTTGGCCTTCATCGCGCCTTCGGCGCCCTTTTCGGCGAGCGCGATCGTAAAGGGCAAGGTCGCGTTGTTGAGCGCGAAGGTCGACGTTCGCGCCACCGCGCCGGGCATGTTGGCGACGCAGTAGTGCACGACGTCGTCCACGACATAGGTCGGATCGGCATGGGTGGTGGCGTGGCTGGTCTCGGCGCAGCCGCCCTGGTCGATCGCGACGTCGACGATCACCGAACCCTTCTTCATCTGGCTAACCATCTTGCGCGTGATCAGCTTGGGCGCCGCGGCGCCCGGCAGCAGCACGCCGCCGATGACGAGGTCGGCGCTGATCACCTGTTCCTCGATGGCATCGATGGTCGAGTAGAGCGTGTGCATGCGCGAGCCGAACTGCTCGTCGAGTTCCTTCAGGCGGCCGAGCGAGACGTCGAGGATGATGACATGAGCCTCAAGCCCCATCGCCATGCGCGCAGCATTGGTGCCGACGACGCCGCCGCCGAGCACCACGACTTTCGCCGCCGGAACGCCGGGTACGCCGCCGAGCAGCTGACCGCGCCCGCCCTGCGCGATCTCAAGGCAATGCGCGCCGGCCTGGATCGACATGCGGCCGGCGACTTCGCTCATCGGCGCCAGCAGCGGAAGGCCGCCGCGCGCATCGGTGACCGTCTCATAGGCGATGCAGATCGCGCCGCTCTTGAGCAAGCCCTGGGTCTGCTCGGGATCGGGCGCGAGATGCAGATAGGTGAACAGCACCTGGCCGGGCTTGAGGCGCGCGATCTCGACCGGCTGCGGCTCCTTGACCTTCACGATCATGTCGGCGGCGCCGAACACCTCGTCCGCGGTCTTGAGGATCTTGGCGCCGACGCGCTCGTACATCTCGTCGTCGATGCCGATGCCGTCGCCGGCGAGCGTTTCGACGAAGACCTGATGGCCACGCGACGTCAGCTCGCGCACCGCCGGCGGCGTCATGCCGACGCGATATTCGTGATTCTTGATTTCCTTGGGCACGCCGACGCGCATGGCAGGCTCCTCCAGCAGAGCGGCGCAAAATACCGGGGCGGTCCGCTACATTCAATCAAGCCCCGTTGCGCACGGCGCCCCGAGGCGGACCGAATGTTTCACGCCAGCCGCTTGGTAAGATAGAGAACGAGATCGTCGTCGACCGGCACGGTGTCGCTCCAGTCCACGCGCCGCCCGTGCGAGGCGATTCCCCGCGCGTCGGGGACATAGCCGCGCAGCACATAGAGCCGTTGCGCCGCGCCATAGTCGCGGTGCAGTCCGACGCCGATGCCGGCGATGGTGCTGCGCGCCGCGATGAGACGCTCGACCTCGTCCATCAGCGCGGTGCCGATATGGCGGCGGCGGAAGGCGGGCAGGACATTGAAGTCCTGGACCTCGGGAATGTTCTCATGCGCGAACGGCTCATAGGGCGAGCGCCACAGCAGCGTGACATAGCCGGCAAAGACGCCATCCCAGCGCGCCACGCGGACCGGACGGAGGCCGTCCGCCTGTTCGCGCAGATAGCGCTCATATTGCGCGCGATCCTTGCCGCCCCAGCCGAGCGCCCGGAACGCGGCGACCACCTCATCGATGTCGGAAGCTTCAAGCGGCGCGATCGTCAGCATCGCCGAAGTCTATAAACCAAGCGGCTCCGGCGCGCGAACGCCGGAGCCGTTGTTCGACGGCCGGCTTCAGGGCTGCTGTGTCGGAAGCCCGTCGCCGTGGTCGCCGCCGCCTTCGTGGTGATGACCGCCGCCGGAGTTGTCGCCGCCCGGCGGAGGCGAGCTGTCCGGAGGCGGCGTGAAGCCTGGCGGGGGCGTCCAAGTCGGCGAACCAGGGCCATGCATCTGCCCTGGCGTGAAGTTGGTGGCCGGGGTGCTGGCCGGCGCGCCGCCGTTCGATCCGCCATTGTTGGTACCGCCGGAGCCGCCATCGTCATGATGATGGCCGCCGCCCGAGCCACCGCCAGAGCCGTTACCAGAGGGCGTTCCACCGCCAGAGCCGTCCGAAGGCGGCGTGCTGACCGCCGGGCTGCCACCCTCGTGGTGATGACCGCCGCCGCCGGAGCCGCCGCTCGAACCACCGGCGTTCGAGCCACCGCTGTTGGAGCCGCCGCCGTTCCACCCGCCGGACGAGCCACCGGCGCCGCCATTGTCGTGGTGACCGCTGCCACCCGAGCCACCGCCGCTATTGGACCCGCCGGCGTTCGAGCCACCGCTGTTGGAGCCGCCATTGTTCGTTCCAC
>CAYXMO010000158.1:0-7095 GCA_964465935.1 uncultured Rhizobium sp. | reverse complement strand
GGCTTCGCGGCGGCGCCGGAAATCGCCTTCGAGATGCCCTATGGCGGCACGACGCATAACCAGTACGCGATGTGCGCGACGCGCCACATGCACGAATACGGCACGACCAGCGAGCAGCTCGCCTGGATCAAGGTCGCCGCCTCGCACCACGCGCAGTGGAATCCGCATGCCTTCCTCAAAGACGTGGTGACGGTGGAGGAGGTGCTGGCCTCGCCGATGATCGCCACGCCCTTACACCGCATGGATTGCTGCGTCGTCACCGACGGCGGCGGCGCGCTGATCGTGACCTCGCCGCAAGTGGCGCGGCAACTGAAGCGCCCGAAAGTGAAGATCATCGGCGCCGGCGAGGCGCCCAAGGGCACCTATGGCGGCAAGGTCGATCTGACCTATTCCGGCGCGGCGTGGAGCGGGCCATTGGCCTTCGCCGAAGCCGGCGTGACCCCGGCCGACATCAAATACGCCTCGATCTACGACAGCTTCACGATCACGGTTTTGATGCAGCTGGAGGATCTGGGCTTCTGCAAGAAGGGCGAGGGCGGCAAGTTCGTCGCCGACGGCAATCTGATCTCCGGCGTCGGCAAGCTGCCGTTCAACACCGACGGCGGCGGGCTGTGCAACAACCATCCGACCAACCGCGGCGGCATCACCAAGGTGATCGAGGCGGTGCGCCAGCTGCGCGGCGAGGCCCACCCCAAAGTGCAGGTGGCCAATTGCGATCTCGCCATCGCGCACGGCACCGGCGGCTCGCTCGGCACGCGCCACGGCTCGGCCACCGTGATCCTGGAACGGGAGTAAGACGATGTCCGAACAAGGCGACAAGAAAGCGCCCGCTACCCGCCGCGTCTTCGCGCCGGCGGTCAACGAAGAGACGGAGCGGTTCTGGAAGGCGGCCGAAGCCGGCACGCTGCTCTATGGCTTTTGCCTGGCGTGCAACGAGCCGCACTATTTCCCGCGCTCGTTCTGTCCGTTCTGCTTCTCGGCGCGGGTCGAGTGGCGCGCGGCCTCGGGCAACGCCAAGGTCTATTCCTATTCGATCATGCACCGCTCGCCGGCCGGGCCTTACACCATCGCCTATGTCGAATTGGCCGAGGGGCCGCGGATCATGACCAATCTGGTCGATTGCGATTTCAAGAAGATCGCGATCGATGCGCTGGTCAAGCTTGTGTGGAAGCCGAGCGAAGGCGGCGCGCCGGTGCCGTTCTTCACGCTGGGGTAGCGCGCTGCTAGGCTCGTGCGTGCTTCGAGGCTCCGCTTCGCGGAGCACCTCAGCATGACGAGAGCGGAGTATCTCCTCAACCGTCATCCTGAGGCGCGAGCGAAGCGAGCCTCGAAGGATGCGGCCGCGTGAAGCTTCTCTCCGTCCTCCTCATCCTCGGCGCCGCCGTGACCGCCGCCTATTGGCTCAACTACTATATCGCCGGCGACGTGCGGGTGCTGCCGGACATCTGGTACACCTATTTCGAGGACGCCTTCGTCGCCGCCGATGGCTGGATGGCGCTCTGCATGCTGCTGGCCGGCATCGGGCTGTGGCGCGGGACGCGGGCTGGGGCGCTGTGGGGCCTGATGGCGGGAAGCGCCCTGCTCTATCTCGCCGCCATGGACATCACGTTCAATGTCGAGCACGGGCTCTATGCCCTGCTGCCAGGCTCCGGAGCGATGTGGGCCGAGATCTGGATCAACGCCTCGTCGCTGGGCTTGGGGATCGCTACGCTGGCGCTGAGCTGGCGCGCGGCAACGCGTTCTTCGAGCGGCTGATCGAGAACTCCAGGCCCGAGGCGATAATGGCGTCGAACAGCGGCCACAAATTCGGCACGATGCGCAGCTCGATATTCGCAGCGGCGTGCAGCGCGAGCAGGTCGCCTATCGGTTCGACCGACAGCGGCTCCACCGTCTTGGTCGTCGCCCAATAGCCGGCCTCGGGCACCTGATGGATGGTGAAGGGCTCAGGATCGAAGCGGTAGACATAGACCTTGCAGGCGCGCATCCGCTCCAGCCAGCCGCTCTCGATCGCGTGCATCCGGGTGCTGGCGCCGAGGCCGAGCAGCGCGCGGCCGGTCTCGGTCAAGGGCTTGCCGAGGCTCCAGCAGCAGGCGCGCGGGCACTGGCGCGGAAACCAGAAGCCGGGCGCATGCTCCTCATCGACCGTCCACACCAAGGGCGGATTGTCCGGCGAGCTTGCCGGAACGTGCGGCCGGAAGACGGTGATGTTTGGGTCTTCGGAGAAGTGGAGGAGATGGGGCATGGCTGGTGATCTATCACCGAACCCCACGTCCCGTCATCGCCGGCTTCATGCCGGCGACCCATGATTGCAACTGCTGCGTGGGTGTTCATGGGTCCCCCGGACAAGCCGGGGGATGACGGTTGAGGGAAAGAGAATCTAAAACAAGCTCCCCTGCGCCGGCGGCGGCTTGGGCGGCGGGGGCGGCTTGCCGGTGCGGGCCATGTCCATGGCGAGGTCCGACGGCTTCAGCATCGCCTTCAACTCATCGAGCGTCGCCGGCGCTTCGCCCAGCCATTTGGCCCAGTCGGAATCGTCCAGCACCGCCGGCATGCGGTCGGTGATCGTGCCGATCAGAGCGTTGGGCGGCGTCGTCACCATCGCGAAGGTCTCCAGCGGCACCGGGCCGGGTCCGTTCCAGCGCTCCCAGATCACCGCGATGGCGAGCATGGCGCGGCCGCGCGGCGTGACGACATATTGCTGCGTCTTCTTCGGCGCGACTTCTTCGCCTTCGTTGAAGCTGTCGACGGCCAGAATGCCGCGGCGCTTGAAGAAGGCGTCGCGGAAGGTCGGCTTGCGCTCGATGGTCTCGGCGCGGGCGTGGATGAACTTGGTGCCGATATTGGGATCGGCGGCGTTCGCCGGCACGAAGCCCCAGCGCATGCGGCGTTTCTCGCGCGCGCCGGCGGTACTCAGACAGATCACATCGGCGAAGCGCATCGGCGTGACGGCGTCGGACATGCCGGCGTCCAGCGGCACGTCTTCGAAGCGGCGCGGCGTCAGTGCGTCGGTCCAAGCCGGCTTCTGCGTGAACTTCCCGCACATTTGCGTGGCCCAAGGAATCGCCGTCACACTATGCCATGGTGAGTCGGAAAGAATGGAACGCGCTCGCCGATGTTTTCGAGCGCGAGACCTGCGACATCACGCGCGAAACCGGCGGCGACCGCATCGTGCGGCTGATGCGGGCGCTGAAGCTGCCGCGCGACGCGGTGCTGGCCGATCTGGGCTGCGGCATCGGCACCTTTGTCGAGCGCTATGGCCCGCGCTTCGCGCAGGTCTTCGCCGTCGAGCACGCGCCGCGCATCATCGCGCGCGGCAAGAAGCGGCTGGCGGCGCGGAGCAATATCACGTGGATGACGTCGGGCATTCCGCCGGCGGTCCGGCGCATCGGGCGGCGCGCCGATCTTTGCGTGTGCCTGAACGTCATCACCATGCCGCAGGCGCGCGTGCGCGAGACCATGTGGCGCAGCCTGGCCGCCGTGACCAAGAAGAAGGGCCGGGCGCTGATCGTGGTGCCGTCGATCGAATCCGACCGCATGGTCGAGCGCATCGCCTACGGCACGAGCCTGCGCGAGGCGATGGCGGCGGCGCCGGACGGCCTGGTCGAGCGCGACGGCAGCCGCCAGAAGCACTTCGCGCGCGACGAGATCGAAGCGATCCTGACGCGCCACGGCTTTCGCGCGCGAAACGTGCAGCGGGTGTTCTATCCCTGGGCCAAGGAGGGCCTGCGCAAGCCGCGCAACGCAGGAACACGGATGCCGTGGGACTGGCTGGTGCTGGCGGAGCGAATCTAACCTCTCCCGCTTGCGGGAGAGGTCGAAATCGCGGAGCGATTTCGGGTGAGGGGACGGGTGTAGGGCTGCATGCCCTCACCCGTCTCGCTGCGCTCGCCGACCTCTCCCCGCCTCCGCCTAAAGGCTTCGGCGCGGCAGGTGCATTCTCCTTGGCCCGCCGTAGCTTTAGCGAAGGCGGCCGCAAGCGGGAGAGGTTGTCTTACCGCCCGATCCGTCCCGTCACCGGCATCGAGCTCGTCAACCCGCCATCGACCGCGATGTGCTGGCCGTTGACGTAGCTCGCTTCATCCGAGGCCAGGAACAGCGCCAGGGCCGCGATCTCCTCCGGCACGCCGTAGCGCTTCAAGGGATTGAGCTGGCCGATGCGATCCTGCGTGCCGCGCTGCTTGGCGTAGTCGAAGATCGGCTTGGTCATGCCGGTCTCGATGATGCCGGGGCAGATCGCGTTGACGCGGACATTGGTGCCGGCGAGGTAGTTCGCCGCCGTCGTCGTCAGGTTGATCACGCCGGCCTTCGATGCCGAGTAAGGCCCGCCGCCGGCGCCCGAGCGGATGCCGGCGACCGAGGCGGTGCAGACGATCGAGCCCTTCTTGCTGGGGATCATCACCCGGGCCGCGTGCTTGATCGCGAGATAGACGCCGATCAGGTTGACGTCGAGCACCTGGCGCCAATGCTCGGCGGTAAGCTCGAAGAAGGGCGGCTGGCCGCCGCCGGAGATGCCGGCATTGGCGTAGATCGCATCCAGCTTGCCATAGTCCTTGACCGCGCGGTCGACGAAGGCGGCGACGTCGTCTTCCTTCGAAGCGTCGGCGGTCATGGCGAGCGCGGTGCCGCCGGCGTCCTTGATCGCCTTCGCGGTGTCCTCGACTTCCTTGGCGCGGTCGACGCAGACCACCTTGGCACCTTGCGCCGCGAACAGCTTGGCGCTGGCGCGGCCGATGCCGCTGGCGGCGCCGGTGACGATGGCGACTTTGTCCTTGAGACGATCCATGGCGTTCTCCCGTTATCTCTGAGGCCGAGCATAGCGGCGATTTGGCGGGCGGCAACCGATGTGCGAAAAGGCGCCGGCAATTCTCATCCGTATGGGCCATGGCTTCGCGTTCGGCGGTGCTCGGGATCGACCGGGGCGGCTTTCAGTTCGGCGTCACCACCATCTTCGAGAACGTGTCGTTCCAGCTGGACGATGCGCGCACCGCGCTGGTCGGCGAGAACGGCGCCGGCAAATCGACGCTGCTCAAATGCCTGTCGGGCGAGCTGGAATTGAGCGGCGGCCAGATCGTGCGCTCGCGCGGCACCCGTGTCGGCTTCGTGCCGCAGGAAATCCCGTCCGGCCTTGCCGCCGTGCCGGTGCGCGACTTCCTGGAACGCGCCCTACCCGCCGAGGCGCGCGACGATTTGTGGAAAGTCGATGTCCTGCTCGACGATCTGCGCATCCCGGCGGAGATCGCGGCCAAAAAGTTCGGCGAGCTTTCGGGCGGCTGGCAGCGCCTGCTCCTGATCGCGGCGGCGAAGATCGGCGAGCCTGACATCGCGATCCTCGACGAGCCGACCAACCATCTCGACATCGAGAACATCAACAAGCTGGAAGCCTGGCTGGCGGAGGACCGGCTGCCGATGCTGATCGTCAGCCACGACCGCGAATTCCTCGAGCGCACCACGACCCGCACCATCTTCCTGCGCAAGGACGGGGCGCACGCCTTCAAGCTGCCCTTCGCCGAGGCGCGCGAGGAATTGCTGCGCAAGGACGCGCTCGACGCCAAGCGCCGGGCGCTGGAGGAGAAGGAAATCTCGCGCCTGGAGAAGATGGCGGCGCGCTACAAGGCGTGGGGCGTGCTCAACGACAAGTTCCACAAGAAGCAGCGCACTACCGAGCGCCGCATCGCGCGCATCGAGGAGAACGCGACCGAGGTCTGGCGCCCCAAGAACCGCAAGCTGGAGCTGAACGACGACGTGATCGACGCCAAGGTGGCGCTGCGGCTTTCGAATCTCGTGGTGAAAGTGCCGGACGGCTCGCGCACGCTGATCACCATCGACCGGCTGGTGATCGCGGCGGGCGAACGCGTCGCGCTTCTGGGCCCGAACGGCAGCGGCAAGTCGACGCTGCTGAGCCTTCTGGGCCGCGCCTTCGATCCCGACCAGGAGCATTATGACGGCCGCGCCCCGGTGCGCTTCAATCCGGCGACGCAGCTGGTTTATTTCGACCAGCGCCTGGCCGACCTGCCGCTCGACATCTCGCTGCTCGACTACATCGCGCAGGTGAAAACGGTGAACAATGCCGGTGCGGTCGCGATCCTGGCCAAGGCCGGCTTTCCGTTCGAGCGCATGGAGGACAGAATCGCCAAGCTCTCCTATGGCGAGCAATCGCGGCTGGTGTTCCTGAAGATGAAGCTGCTGATGCCAAACTTCTACCTGCTCGACGAGCCGACCAACCATCTCGACATCGAGGGCCAGGAAGATCTGGAAGAGCAGCTGGAGAATTCCGACGTCTCCTGCATCTTCGTCAGCCACGACCGCTTCTTCACCCGCACGGCGGCGACGCGGTTCCTGGAGATCCGCAAGGGGCGGCTGGTGGATGTCGAGGACGCGGACGACTTCTTCGACCGGCAGACGGATGCCACGCCATGAACCTCGCCAAGCCGCGCGTCGATATCGGACTTAATACCAACAAGCTCGACGCCATGCTGGCGTTCTGGCAAGGCACCGTCGGCGTACCGTTCGATCACGTGCTGCCGATCCGGCGCGGCCAGGCGCAGCATCGCCACGACCTGCTCGGCTCGGTGCTCAAGATCAACCATTTCGAGGCGCCGCTGCCGGAGGCGCCGCGCGCCGGCTATGCCGAAGTGCTGATCGCGCGGCCGGGGCTCGCCGCGATCAAGGTCGCGGCCGATCCCGAAGGCACGCTGGTGAGCCTGGTGCCGCCCGGCACGCTGGGCATCGAACAGGCCGGGATCAAGCTGAGGGTGCGCGATCTGGAAGCGCATCGCCGCTTCTATGCCGAGGGCCTCGGCCTCGCCGAAGCGCCGCACGCGCGCGGCCTCGCCTTCAAGGCCGGCGAGACCATGCTGCTGCTCGAAGAAGCCGACGACGCGCCGGCCGACGCGGCGTTCCAGGGCGCCGGCTTTCGCTACATCACCTTCCAGGTGTTCAAGGTGGATGCGGAGCACGCCCATGTCCTTAGCCATGGCGGGCGCGAGGCAATGGCGCCGACCACGCTGGGCGCCACGGCGCGCATCTCGATGGTGCGCGATCCCGACGGCAACTGGATCGAGCTGTCGCAGCGCGCCTCGATCACCGGCTCGCTGG
>CAYXMO010000157.1:0-7150 GCA_964465935.1 uncultured Rhizobium sp. | reverse complement strand
ACTCCGGCGGGCCATGACATCGTTGGTTTGGTTTGAACCGATCGCGTTCGGCTTTTAGCGCGGGCTGCGCTTCGCCAGTATCCGCTGCAGCGTGCGGCGGTGCATGTTGAGGCGGCGGGCCGTCTCCGAGACATTGTGGCCGCACAGTTCGTAGACCCGCTGGATGTGCTCCCAGCGCACGCGGTCGGCCGACATCGGATTTTCCGGCGGCTTGGGCTTGGAACCCGGCTGCGCCATCAGCGCCGCCAGGATGTCGTCGGCATCCGCCGGCTTGGGCAGATAGTCGATGGCGCCGTATTTCACCGCCGCGACCGCGGTCGCGATGTTGCCGAAGCCGGTCAGGACCACGACGCGGCTGTCGGGGCGCACGACGTGCAGGGTCTCGACCACGTCGAGGCCGTTGCCGTCGTCGAGCTTGAGGTCGACCACGGCATAGGCGGGCGGCGCTTCCTTGGCCTTGGCCTTGCCCTCGGCGACGCTCTCGGCGATCGAGACTGTGAAGCCGCGCGCTTCCATGGCACGGGCGAGGCGCTCGCGCAGGGGGCGGTCGTCCTCGACCAGGAGCAGGGTCTTGTCTTCGGTGGTCATGGTGTTCGGTCCTCTTGGCGCTGAGGAAGCGCTTGTCCGGGCGCGTTCATATACCGCGCCCCCCGGCATCTCAACCATAAGCTCGCGGCGGTGGTAAACCCCTATAATGCCTGTGCTTCCCCGCGCCATCCTGTTCGACCTCGACGACACGATCATCGCCGCCTACGGGCGGCCGGAGGCGGCCTGGACCGTGGTGGTGGGTGAGTTTGCCGGACAAATCGGCCCGCTGGCGCCGGCCAAGGTCGTGGCGGCCATCGGCGCGGCGGCGCGCGATTTCTGGGCCGACCCCGAACGGCACCGCATCTGGCGCGCCAAGCTGCGCCAGTCGCGGCGCGAGATCGTGAGCGCCGGCTTCGCGCGGCTGGGCGGCCCGGCGCCGGCACAAGCGGTCCTGCACCGCCTCGCCGACCGCTTCGGCGATTATCGCGACGAGCAGATGCATCTGTTTCCCGACGCGCACGAGACGATTGACGCGCTTCGCGCGCGCGGCGTGAAGCTGGCGCTGATCACCAACGGCGCAGCGCAGGATCAGCGCGCCAAGGTCGAACGCTTTGAGCTCACGCACCGCTTCGATCACATCCAGATCGAAGGCGAGCACGGTTTCGGCAAGCCGGAGGAGCGCGCCTACCGCCATGCGATGCGGACACTCGGCGTCGCGGCGCAGGAGACCTGGATCGTCGGCGACAATCTGGAATGGGAAGTGATCGCGCCGCAGAAGCTGGGCATCCATGCCATCTGGTACGATCCGCATGGCGTGGGCGTGCCGCAAGATCACGCTGCGAAGCCGGATCGTATCATCCGTACGCTGACAGAATTGTTGACTTAGCCCTCGCCGCGGCCGGGCGGGCCTTCGCCGTCGATGGTGCCGCGCGGCCATTGCGCGCTGACGCGGGCGCCGCCGGAATCGGGATTAACGGCGGCGACGATCGCTCCCGTTTGTTCGAGAAGCGTCTTGGCGATGAAAAAGCCCAGCCCCATGCCTTCGTGCTTGTCGAGCGTGCCGGTGGGGCCAAGCTCGGTCTCGCCCAGCGCGAAGGTGCCGGGGCGCGAGGTGATGTAGGGCTCGCCGATGCGCTCGAAAATGTCCGGCGCGAAGCCGGGGCCGTCATCCTCCACTGCGATGCTGAGGCGGCTGGCGTTCCAGCGCGCCTGCACGCGCACGCGGCTTTTGGCGAAATCGGCGGCGTTCTCGATGATGTTGCCCAGCCCGTGCAACAGCTCGGGCGCACGCCAGACCTGCGGCGGCGCGTCGCCTTCGGTCTCGGGCTTGAGCTCGATGGTGATCTCCAGATCCTCGCCGCGATAAGGCTCGACGATGTCTTCGAGGAAGGGGCCCAAGGGCAGGCGCGCGGTTTCGCCCAGCAAGGTCTCTTCGGGATTGGCGAGGCGGGCGAGGATGGCGCGGCAGCGCTCGGCCTGCTCGCGCAGCAGCGAAGCGTCGAGCGCTTCGGAGGACCCCGCCGGCAGGGCGCGCTCCAGCTCGCGCGCCACCACCGCGATGGTGCCCAAGGGCGTGCCCAGCTCGTGCGCCGCCGCCGTCGCCAGGGCGCCGAGCGAGGCCAGGCGATGCTCGCGCGACAGCGCCAGCTGCGTCGCCGCCAGGCCGGCCGACATGCGCGCGCCTTCCGAGGCGATGCGCCAGGCATAGACCGAGGTGAAGCCGATACCGATCACCAGCGAAGCCCAGATCCCGACCTGGTAGAGCGTGGGCAGGACCAGCGCCTCGCCCACCGGCCAGGGCAGAGGCTCGTGGAACACCGAGATGACGCAGACCGAGCTGAAGGCGATGGCGGCCAAGATCAGCGTGTTGCCCAGATTGAGCGTCGCGGCCGCGATCACGACGGGCGCCAGGAACATCAAGGCGAAGGGATTGGAGATGCCGCCGGTGAGATAGAGCAGCATCGCCAGCTGCAGCACGTCGAAGCCGAGATAGACCGTGGCTTCGCGGTTGGTGAGGCGGTGGCTGGCGGCATAGCGCAAGGTCAGCCCGACATTGAGCACCACGCTGGCCGCGATAACGCCGGCGCATTGCAAGAGCGGCAGCGCATAGCCGAAGCCGAAATAGACCACGAACAGCGCCGCCGACTGGCCGCCGACCGCCATCCAGCGCAAATTGGAGAGCGTGCGCAGGCGCACCCGGCCCCGCGCCGCCGCGGCCGGGGTCTCAGTGAAAGCGCGTATCCGGGGCTGGGCGTCGCTCATGCTGCCTTCTGCGGGGCGTTCCACGCGCCGATTCGCCGCTTCCGCGGACGGCGCGCCGCCAGTATCAATCGCCGGGCCTGCCGCTTCAATGTCGGACCGTTCGATGCCGCGCCTGCCCGTCCTGCTGTTGCCGATCGCGCTGGGGCTGGCGCTCGTCCTGGGCGTGGTCCTGTGGCGAACCGCCGACGGCCTGCCGGGCCTGGGGCGCGTGGTTGGAACCGGCACCGTCAGCATCGGCGCGCCGTTCACCCTGACCGACCAGGACGGCCACAGGCGCCGGTCAAGCGAATTCGCCGGGCGCTCGATGCTGATCTATTTCGGCTATGCCACCTGTCCCGATGTCTGCCCGACGACGCTGGCGCTGATGGCCGACGCCCTGGCCAAGGCCGACCCCGAGGGCAAGCTGGTGGTGCCGATCTTCATCACCATCGATCCGGAGCGCGACACGCCGTCCGTGCTCAAGCCCTATGTGCGCTCGTTCGGGCCGAATTTCATCGGGCTGACCGGGGACCTGAAAACCGTCACCAAAGTGGCGAGCGATTATCGCGTCTATTTCCACAAGCAGCCCTTGCCCGGCGGCGGCTATGGCCTGGACCACACCAGCGTCATCTATCTGATGGGTCCGGACGGCAAGTTCGTCGCCTATTGGGACGATACCGCGATCGGCCCGGACAAGCTGGCGGACGAGCTGCGCGCGCGTCTATGATCACTTCTTCAACTGCACCAGACCCATGCGGTTGCCCGCCGGGTCCTTGAACAGCACGAAGACGCCGGTGGGAATCGGGATCTTGGGCGTGACGATCTCGCCGCCGGACGCCGTCACGTGCGCCATGGCGGCGTCGATGTCGGGCACGCCGATATAGATGATCTTCTCCGGCGGGTCCTGGCGCAGCGTGCCGTCGAGGCCGGGCGTCTTGATCATGCCCGCCGCGTCGATGTCCCAGCCGAAATTGCCGGCATAGAACGCCTTGAGCTTGGCCGCGTCGGGGCCGGCGATGTCGAAGAAGACGATGGGTGCGGACGGCATGGAGACCCCTTCTGCGGCGATTGCGGGGCTCAGGGACAGGACGGCGCCAAGCGCCAGCAGCATCTTGCGCATCGAAATTCTCCCCGAGCGGCGTCAGCTCAGAGTGTAAGCGGCGGCAGGCCGTTTTGCATAGCGGCGGCGATCAGCGTGTTGCGCATCAGGCAGACGATGGTCATGGCCCCGACGCCGCCCGGCACCGGCGTGATCCAGCCTGCGACCTTCGCCGCCGCTTCGAAATCGACGTCGCCGACGAAGCGGGTCTTGCCGCCGCCGGCGTCGACGCGGTTGGTGCCGACGTCGATCACCGCGGCGCCTGGCTTGATCCAGTCGCCCTTGACCGTATGGGGCTTGCCGATGGCCGCCATGACGATGTCGGCGCGCCGCGCCAGGGCGGGAAGATCGCGGGTGCGCGAATGCGCCATCGTCACCGTGGCGTTGGCGGCGAGCGCCAGCTGCGCCGCCGGCTTGCCGAACAGCAGCTGGCGACCGATCACCAGCACGTCCATGCCGGCGATGTCGCCGACATATTCCTTGAGCAGCATCATCGCGCCGAACGGGGTACAGGACACCAACTGCGCCCGGCCGCCGACCAGCAGCCCGGCATTGGTCGGCGTCAGCGCGTCGACGTCCTTGGCGGGGTCGAGCGTATCCAGCACGGCGGCATCGCGCACCTGTGCCGGCAGCGGCATCTGCACCAGTATTCCGTGTACGGACTTATCGGCGTTGAGCGCCTTGACGCGCGCTAGCACCTCGGCTTCAGCCGCGTCGGCGGGGAGCGAAAAATGCAGCGAGTTGAAGCCCAGCGCTTCGGCGGTCTTGCCCTTGCTGCGGATATAGGCCTCGCTCGCCGGATCGTTGCCGACCAGGACCGTGGCGAGGCCGGGGGTGAGGCCGTGCTCGGCTTTGAGCCGCGCGGTCTCGGCGGCGACGCGCAGGCGCAGAGCCGCAGCGCTGGCCTTGCCGTCGATGAGGATGGCGGTCATGGCGTTTCTCCGCAGGTCCGCCGCGTCATCGCGTCTAGATGCCGTACATGAGATAGGCGAACAGGCGGTTGAAGAAGATCTGCAGCACGGTGATGCCGAGCAGCACGAAGATCGGCGACAGGTCGAGACCGCCGATCGGCGGGATGACGCGGCGGACCTGGCGGAACAAGGGCTCGGTCAAGGCATCGAGGGCGCGCACGATCGAGCGCACCGTCGGGTTCGACATGTTGAGGACCCCGAACGCGATCAGCCAGCTCGCCACCACGGCGGCGATCACGACGAACCAGCACAGGTCGAGCAGGGCGTTGATCAGCCACTGCAGCGGGTCGAGGATGACGTTCGCCATGGAAGTTGGGGGGCACCTTTCGTGACGTCGCCGTGCGGCGATCTTGGCCTGCTTGTACCGGCTGGTGTGCGGCTTTCCAAGCGCATCGCCGCCGCGGAACCGGGGTTTTGCAGGCCCCTGACCGGCGGGCCGGCCAGCCTTGACACTGCAAGGCGTCGCTCCCTACATACCCGCCCGCGCCGGGGCACATCCGGCGCGACAAGCGTGGTTCGGGGCTGTAGCTCAGTTGGGAGAGCGCCTCGTTCGCAATGAGGAGGCCAGCGGTTCGATTCCGCTCAGCTCCACCAGCCTTCGCTCGCGAAGCGAGAGAAGGCTGCCGCGCCGTAGCCCGAAGGGCGAAGGCGGGCCGGTTGCCGCGAGCTACGGCTCGGCAGGCCATCGGACCTGAACCACGCAGGACCCCAAGCCCTCACTTCCCCACATACCGCACCCGCCAGATCACCTTGCCCACGTCGTCGCCGATCAGCAGGCTGCCGTCCTTCATCACAGTCAGGCCGACGGGACGGCCCCAGACGCGCGCCGGCTCGCCCGGCTTGTGCGCGCCGTCCCAAAATCCGGTGACGAAATTCTCGTAGCCGCCGGCCGGGCGCCCGTTGGCGAACGGCACATGCACCAGCTTGTAGCCGGTCGGCGCGCCGGAATTCCACGAGCCGTGCAGCGCGACGAAGGCGTCGCCCTTGTAGAGGGAAGGAAACTGCGTGCCTTCGTAGAAGACCAGGCCGAGCGGCGCCGAATGGGCGGGAAACAGAAGGTCGGGAACGATCGTCTTGGCCACCAGATCGGGCCGCTTGGCGCCGTAGTCGGGATCGGGATGATTGCCGAGATAGGAATAGGGCCAGCCATAGAAGCCGCCGGGCTGCACATGGGTGAGATAATCCGGCACCAGGCCGTCGCCCAGCCCGTCGCGCTCGTTGACGGTGACGAAAAGATTGTCCGTACCCGGATAGAATTGCAGCCCGACGGCGTTGCGCAGGCCGGAGGCAAAGGTCTTCAGACCGCCGCCCGGCTGCACCGTCTGCACCGTGGCGCGGGTCGGCGCGTCCTCGCCGACATTGCTGGCGCTGCCGATCCCGACATAGACCGTGCCGTGGCTGTCGACGGCGAGATCGCGGGTCCAGTGATTGCCTTGCGGCGACAGATCGGCGACCGTCGTCACGCGCTCGCGCCTGGCCGGCTTCAACGGACCGTCGGGAAAGGTCAGCTTCCACACCGCCATGAGATCGCCGACATAGAGCGCATCGCCCGCCACCGCCAAGCCGTGCGGCCGGTTGAATCCCTCGGCGACCGTCACCACGCCGACCTTGCCGCCGGCTTCGTGCAGGCGGGTGATGCGGCCGATGCCGGGCTCGGCGACGAAGATGTCGCCGTCGGGCGCCGTCGCCAGCCAACGCGGCTCGTGCAGGCCGCTGGCATAGATCTCGATCCTGAACCCGGGCGGAACCTGCGGCAGCGCGCCTTGCGGCCGGGGAATTTTCTGCGACGGATTGGCCACCCCGGGGGTCGCATAGGGCGCCGGCAAGCTATTGACGGATATATTGAATTTCTGCCCCGGCTGGTCGGCAGCCAAGCCCGGGACGGCGCCCAGGACGATCAGGGCGGCGGCAAGAAGCGGGCGGCGGGCGGTCATGGCTCTCTCCGGCAGCAAGGAAGGCTTTACTGGCACTGGCTTAAACCAAGGGGCCAACGTGCAGAGTAGTCCATGCGATCCCTTCTTGCCGCGCTGATCCTGGCCGCCGCCGCCGTGGCGGTGCCGGCGCGCGCCGAGGACGGCGGCGACGGCAAGGCGCCCAAGCACAAGGTCACGCAGTCGGAGTCCTACATCATGATCGATCCGATGTATTCGGCGATCCTGGACGGCGACAAGCCGGTCGGCATGCTGATGATCGGCATCGGCCTCGATATTCCCGACGCCAAGCTGCGCGGCGAAGCCGAACACGCCCTGCCGGTGCTGCGCGACGCCTTCGTGCGCAACATGCTGAGCTTCAGCACCACCTCGGTGCGCGC
>CAYXMO010000156.1:0-7198 GCA_964465935.1 uncultured Rhizobium sp. | reverse complement strand
GGTGCCCGAGCAGCGGCTCGAGCGCCCCGAGACGCTGATCGCCGACGCCGTGACCTTGATGGGAACGCTCGACGATGCGGTCAGGATCGAGACCACCACCGCGCCCGGCCTTCCCGCCGTGATCGCCGACGGCGTCCAGATCCAGCAGGTGCTGGTCAATCTGATGCGCAACGCGATGGAAGCGATGCAGGGCGGCGAGCGCCGCGAGCTCTATCTCAGCGCCGCGCCGGGCTCCAAGGGCGACGTCGTCTTCGCCTTGCGCGACACCGGCAGCGGCATCGCCGGCGAGGTGGCGCACAAGCTGTTCAAGCCGGTCGCGTCGACCAAGCACAGCGGCATGGGCGTCGGCTTGTCGATCTGCCACACCATCATCGTGGCCCATGGCGGCCGCATCTGGGCCGAGCCGGCGGCCGATGGCGGCGCCGTCTTCCGCTTCACGCTTCCCGCCGACCGCGACGAGACGATCGCCGCTTAGCCGGCGCGCCGCCGCGACAGCCAGACGGCCGCGAGCCCAGCCAGCGCCGCGCCACTGCCGATATAGGTCCAGACGGGTTTGCCGGTCATCATCGGATTGCCCGGCCAGGCGAACAGCCCCGTGCCTTGCCCGATCCAGTGCAGCCCGAACACGATCAGCACCAGCCCCACAACCAACAACGCGATCTTCATGCACGCTCCCCGCGACGGTTTCCCACTCCTCATTCGCCCATTCTGTGGGTTCGGTTACGCCGTGCTAGGGTCGTTTGCGTTTCCAGGGGCCGTTTTTGGACACCGCCTTCGACATCTTCTGCACGCCGGTGCAGTTGGAACGCCGCAAGGCGCCGTCAACCAGGTTCGAACGCCTCGTGCTCGATCTGCCGTTCGGCCGTCTGGCCGGTGCCGCCGCCGGTCCCATCGGCGGCCCGCCGGTGCTGTGCGTCCATGGCTGGAACGCCCAGGCCGAGTTCTTCCAGCCGCTGATCCTGGCCTGCATCCGCCAGGGCCTGCGCGTCTATGCCTTCGACATGCCGGCGCACGGTCAGACGCGTGACGCCAATCCCAAGCCCACCTCGACGCTGGTCGAGTGGGTCGAAACGCTCATCGCCCTGACCGGCGCGCTCGGTGTCGCGCCATGGCGCTGCATCGTCGCCCACTCCTTCGGCGCCTTGGCGACGGCCTTCGCACTGGGCCCGCGGCCCTGGCCGGGTCTGGCGCCCATAGCGGCACAGTCGCTCGCCTTTCTCGCCGGCGCCTCCGGCATGCCGACGGTGATCGAGTCCTATGCCGCCGGGATGAAGTCGAGCGAAGCCGACATCGCCGACGTCATCCGCGGCGTCGAGGCCGCTACCGGCGCGCCGCTCGCGGCGCTCTCCATCGCCGCGGTGGCGTCGCATCTGCCGGAGCGCATCCTGCTGGTGCACGATCCTGAGGACGAGATCGCCCGTCTCGCCGACCTCAAATCCGAGCTCAAGACCCACCCCGCGAGCGGCGAGCTGATCCGCCCGCACGCCGGCCATGACGGCATCCTGTTCCAGCTCGAAGTCGGCCGCGCCGTGGCGAAATTCGCGGCGGGCTAAGGCGCGCGCTGCGCCGCTTGAAAAAAGTGATATCACGTGCTATCACTTTGCCATGGCTCAGCTTCTGGTTCGCGACGTTCCCGAACACATCGCCGCCGCGTTGAAGGCGCGGGCGAAGAAGAACGGCCGCAGCGCCGAGGCCGAACACCGCGCGCTTCTGGTGGCGACCTACGAACCCAAAAAGGCAGACCCCTGGGCCGAGATCGATCGATTGCGCCAGGAGCTCGAAAAGGGCGGTCGCAAGTTCACCGACTCGACGCAACTGATCCGCGAAGATCGCGATAGCCGGTGATCGTTGTCGACGCGTCTGTCGCGGTGAAATGGGCCGTTGCCGAGCCGGACAGTGTCAAGGCGGTCACGCTCCATGCGCCGGCATTGGCGGCGCCATCGCTTTGGATCGCCGAGACTGGAAATGCACTTTGGCGCTACGTCCGCCTTGGTCAACTGACGCAAAGTGAGGCGATTGCGTTCCTTAGGACACTGAGGATGGTTCCGGTGCTTGCCACCGACCTGGACATCGATGCAGAACAAGCCCTGACGATCGCCATCGAACTCGACCATCCGATCTACGATTGCTTCTATTTGGCGCTCGCAATTCGCGAGAGCACATATGTCGTGACCGCCGACAACCGCTTTGCCGCGGCGGTACGCCGGAACGGCAAATGGACGAACCATTTGCGTCTGCTCGCGGAAATGTAGAAGCGTTTGGGCTACTTCCCCTTCGCCCGCGGGTCGTAGTCCGTCTGCCAGCCTTCCGCGAACTTGCTCAGCTCGGCGTCGGGCCGGTCGGGCAGGGTGATCACCAGCTTCACATAGAGATCGCCCGCCGCCGCGCCGGCCGGCTGGATGCCGCGGCCCTTGAGCCGAAGCGTCGTGCCGCTATTGGCGTTCGGCGGCACCGACAGCATCACCATGCCCGTCAGCGTCGCGACCGGCACCTTGGCCCCCAGCACCGCTTCCTTCAGCGTCACCGGCAGCTCCATGCGGATGTCGTTGCCCTCGCGCGTCATCGTCGGATGCGGCGCGATCTTGATGTCGATCAGGATGTCGCCCGGTGGCCCGCCATGGCGGCCGGCGCCGCCGCGGCCCTTGACCCGCACCTGCTGGCCGTCCTTGACGCCGGCCGGGATCTTGACGTCGATCTGCTCGCCGTTTGGCACCACGACGCGCCGCGTGCCGCCCTTGGCCGCCTCGTCGAAGCCGATCGTGGTCGCGACCGTGAAGTCCTCGCCGCGCGCCGGCTGCCGGGCGCGCTGCCGGCCGCGTCCGCCGCCGCCACCGCCGAACAGCGACGAGAACAGGTCCTCGGCCTGGAAGCCTTCCTGCGTGTCGCCCTGGGCATTGTCCCAGGTGAAGTGAAAGTCCCGCGCGCCGCCGCCACCGCCGAACGGCCCGCCGGGATGAAATCCGCCGCCGCCTTGCCGGGGGTCGAAGCCGCGCGGATTGCCGGCGGCGTCGATCTCGCCGGCGTCGAATTTGGCGCGCTTGTCCTTGTCGCCGACGATGTCGTAGGCGCCGGAGATTTCCTGGAATTTCTTCTGGGCGTTCTTGTCGCCGGGATGGGCGTCGGGATGGTTCTTCTTGGCCAGGTTGCGGAACGCCTTCTTGATCTCGGCTTCGCTCGCGCCCTTGGACACGCCCAGGATTTCGTACGGATCGCGCATGCTGTCTCCCGCCCGCGTCCGGAATCGGCGGCGGGCCGTCCGACAATATAGTGTCCGTTCGCCGAAGGTTAAGGGTTCGGCGCCCCGGCCGGCTGGGCGCCGGGAACCGGGCCGCCCAGCTTGTCCAACCGTTCCTTGGCATCCGGCACGCCGCGCCTTGCTGCGTCGGCATAGAGCGTGCGGGCGAAGTCGAGATTGCGGTCCACCAGCTTGCCGTCCTCGTAGAACAGGCCCAGCCGGTATTCGGCAATCGGGTGATGCGCCGCCGCCGCCGCCGTCAGCCAGGGCAGGGCGGCCTTGGGATCGGGCTCGCCGGCCTCGCCGTTCAGCAGCATCTCCGCAAGGTCGTATTGCGCCGTCGCCAGGCCGGCCTCGGCGGCCCGTTGCAGCATCTCCTGCGCCGCTTGCGGGTCTTTCTCCACGCCCTGGCCGGTGCGCAGCATCAGGCCCTCGTTGCGCATCGCCGCGACGTCTTCGCTGTCGATCGACTGGAACAGGCGGAACGCTTCGTCGTAGTGCTTGGCGTCATAGGCGGCGATGCCCTGGTCGAAGATCGCTTTGATCTCGTCGCCGTCATGCATCATGGCGCAGCCGCCGAGCAGCGCCGCACATAGGCATAGACAAAGCGCTTTCTTCATCGCGGATACACCGACTGGTCGGGTCCGGCCCAGCCCAGGCTGGTCGCCAGCGCCGTCCCGCTGCGCTTATAGCCGTCCATGGTCATGTGAGTCAGGTCGGCGCCCATCAGCACCGGATCGTGATGCGCCCAGCCGTAATTGCCGCCCGGCCCGCCCATGAAGGCCTGCCAGTCCCAGGCCAGGCAGCCGAACTTCTCGCCGACATCCGCCTGCGCCGCAGCGATCTGGGCGTGGATCCTGGCGTATTTGAGATAGTCGATGCCGCGCGGCCTGGCGCCGCTCTTGGGCAGGAGCACGCCGCGGTCCGGCGGTCCGACCAGAATGCAGGATGCATCTGGGAACACGCTGCGCATGTTGGTCAGCGCCTGGGTCAGCCCGGCGGCATAGCGCGCGCGGTCGAAATCGAGCTCGTTGCCTTCATTGGTGCCGTATTCCAGCACGACGCCGTCATAGCTCTCGCCCCGCAGCGCGTCCTTGATCGCCGCGGGATCGGCATTGGCCCAGCCGCGCGCCGTCGACGACGGCAGCCCGAACACGTCGAACGTCACCTGCGGTTCTTCGGCATAGTCGAGGACGAAGCCTTGCAGCACCAAGCTGCCCGCCGTGACGCGCAGCTTGAGCGTCGAAATCGGCGCGTCGCCGTGGATCAGGAGTCGCGCCGAGCCTGTGCCGGCGGACAGCACATAGGTTCGCTCCTCGCCGTTGTCGACCGAGATCGCCAGCTCGGGCGGCGCGCCGGCGTAGCGATAGGCGATATGGACGTCCCTGACCTGCGGCTTGAGATCGGCGGTGCGCAGGTCGAGCCACACATAACTGTCCGGTCCCGCCGCGGCGACGCGATTGGCGAGCGCGGGGCCCACCGACTGCGTGCTTGCTTCCTTGAACGACAGCGCCGTCGACCAGCCGGTGCCGATGCAATAGGCGTGCAGCGTCGGCAGCCGCACATTGGCGCGGCCCATGGTGGGAGGCAGGAAATGCGTCGCGACGGTCTCGCCGCGCGCCCGGATCGCTTGCTGCAACTGCGCCATCATCGGCCCGGCCGCGATGTGGCTGTCGCCCCAGAACGCGAAGCGCCTGGGCCGCGCCGCGCCGCTCGCATCCTTGAGCGCGAATTGCGGAATCTGCGTCAGGTCCAGCACCGGCGGATTGAGCTCGACCGGGCGCGCCAGATCGCCGACCTCGGCGCCGGTGGGAATTTCGGTGTTCTCGGTTTCCAGCCGCGGCAGGTGCGGCACATGTGGCGGCGAGGTGCGCGCGGTGGGCGGGCAGTGGAGTTCGGGGACGGAAAGCGTAGGCGCGGCTTCTTCCGCGAAAGCCGAAGGCAGCAACGCTGCCAACAATCCAATCCCCAATCCTAAAACCGTCATCGCCCGCTTCATGCGGGCGACCCAATTTTCTTTTCGCGCAGAAAAAATGGGTTGCCCGGACGAGCCGGGCAATGACGGTTGTGATTGTATGAAAAAGGTGCGCGCAAATCCGCCGCCAAGTTTCCGTCTACCGCGCCAATCCCGCCAACTGCTGCGGCAATCCGCGTTCCGCCAGGAGCGCTTGATGCCGCTGGCCGGTGTGCCGCGAATAGATGCCGTCGCGCGGCAGACCTAGCATCAATTGCAGATCGCGAACAACTTGGCCGCGCTCCAGCCAATGGAACGCCTGCGCCAGCACGCTGTCCGGCGTGAAGGTCACGAGTTCCGGCTTGGGACCGGCGCAGCGCCAGGTCCCGAATCCGATGGGTGCCTGCACCGTGCCGTCGCTGCGCGTCCAGCCCTGGGTCGAGATGCGGTTGGCGACGGCGATCTGCTGCTCCGGCGTCGCGTCCGCTGCCGTCGCGCCATAGTCGGTGCCGCCCCAGGCTGCCCACAACGCCGGCTTGATGCTCAGACCGCCATTGGGCGACACGCCGTTCCAGATGCCGCCGGTCTGGCACTTGGCAAGCGTGAACCAGAAGGCGTCCAGCGCCATCGGCCTCGGATACCGCACCAAGGTCTTCGACAGATCGCCCGGCGCGAAGGCATAGCGCGCATTGGGATCGACGGCCTGCGCCGTGCGCGCGCCCGGCGGCAGCGCGATATGGCCGGCGCGGATGATCTCGCTGATGAAGACGCGCTTGCCCGGTCCCGTCAGGTGGATGCCGTCGGAGATGAAGAAGTCGGCCTGGTTGTCCGACAGCGTGCTCCAATCGGCCAGCACGACATTGGGATAGTCGGAGACGACGCGCGCCATCAATTCGTTGTTGAGGTCCATCCAGCGCCGCGGCACATGGGTGTTGACCAGCACCACCCGCTTGCAGTCCTTCAGCAGCGTCAGCATCCGGCGCAGCTGGCTCTCCAGCACGAAGCCGTTGGTGCCGGTGTGGATGATGACGATCGGCGTCAGCGCGTTGGCGTCGTGCAGCTGCTTGATCTGGTCCTCGACCTGCGAAGCCTGCCAGCCCATATGGGCATAGACCTTGGTACCCGGAATGGTCGCGATCAGCACGTCGCTCGAACCCAGCAGCACCGAGTCGCCGACCGCCGTCACGTCGCCGCTGACCATGCCGGGCGCCGGCGCGACCCCGGCCTTGAGCTGCATGATCGGCACCGGCTTGGCCGCCGGCGCGTTCTTCGGGATGTTCATCGCCTGCACGACGTCGGCAGGCGGCTGCGTGTTGCTGGGTGCCAGATACAGCACCGCCGCCGCTGCGGCCGCCGCGCCGCCTGCCAGCAAAGCCGCCAGCGCGGGACGCCAGGCGACGGCGTGCTGCGTCCGCCAGCGCGCCAGCAGCGTCTCCAGCGCGCCGCGCCGGATCGGCATCTCGACATAGCGATACGACAGCCCGGCCGCTGCGAAGGTCAGCCCGAAGCGCAGCGCCAGAACCCACGGCTCCGGCCAGTTCAGATCGAGGCCCGGCCGCGTCAGCATGAACACCGGCCAATGCCACAGATAGAGTCCGTAGGAGCGCTCGCCGATCCAGCGCAGCGCTCCGCTGTCGAGCCACCGCCCGAATCCTGCGCCCGGATGCGTCGCCGCCACGATCAGCGACACGCTGAGGCCCGCCGACAGCACGAAGCCCCACGGATAAAGCCAGGTCTTGGCTTCATCGAGCAGGAAGAACGTCGCCAGGCTTGCCGCCAGCGCCAGGCCGCCGAAGATATAAAGCCCTTCCTGGTCGGGCATGTTCAGCCGCGCCTTCAAGCGCTCCGGCCGCCACAGCAGGCCGAGCGCCGCCCCGATCAGGAGGCCGAAGCCATGCGTGTCGGTGCCGAAATAGAGCCGGGTCGGATCGCCGGTCTCCGGATAGCCCATCCCTGCCGCCAGCACCGCCATCCACACGATCCCGGCCGCCGCCGCGGTCAGCGCCGCC
>CAYXMO010000155.1:2798-7205 GCA_964465935.1 uncultured Rhizobium sp. | reverse complement strand
CCGATCTCGACGATGATCGGCGCCCCGCGCCGCACCCAGTTCCAGCGCTTGTCCGCCGACTTGGTGGCGCGCTTGTCGACCAGCACGCGCAGCCGCTCGCCGAAGGCGCGCGTCGCGCGCAGCGCCGCCGCCAGCCCTTCGGCGAACTCCAGCACCTGGGCGTCCTCCGGCTTGTCGCGCAGCATCGGCACGATCACCACCTGGCGCGGCGCCACCGCCGGCGGCAACCTGAGACCGTCGTCGTCGCCATGAGTCATGACGAGCCCGCCGACCATGCGGGTCGAAAGCCCCCAGCTCGTGGTGTGGCAATAGGCGAGCTCGCCGGCATCGTTCTGGTAGCGGATGTTCTGCGCCTGCGCGAAATGCTCGCCCAGATAGTGCGAGGTGCCGGCCTGCAGCGCCTTGCCGTCCTGCATCATCGCCTCGATCGAATAGGTCGCGACCGCGCCGGGGAAGCGTTCGTTCTCCGGCTTCTCGCCGCTGATCACCGGGATCGCCAGCGTGTCTTCGGAGAAGGCGCGATAGACCTCGAGCATCCGCATCGTCTCCTCGACCGCTTCCTTTTCGGACGCGTGCGCGGTGTGGCCTTCCTGCCAGAGGAACTCGGTCGTGCGCAGGAAGAGGCGGGGGCGCAGCTCCCAGCGCACGACATTGGCCCATTGGTTGATCAGCACCGGCAGGTCGCGGTGGCTCTTGATCCAGCGCGAGAAGGCGTCGCCGATGATCGTCTCCGAGGTCGGCCGCACGATATAGGGCTCCTCCAGCTTGGCGTCCGGATCGGGCACCAGCTTGCCGTCGATGTTCTTGAGCCGGTGATGCGTCACCACCGCCATCTCCTTGGCGAAGCCCTCGACGTGCTCGGCCTCCTTGGCGATGAAGGAGAGCGGGATGAACAACGGGAAATAGGCGTTCTCGTGGCCGCTGTCCTTGATGCGGCGGTCGAGGTCGCGCTGCATCTCCTCCCAGGTGCCGTAGCCCCAGGGCTTGATGACCATGGCGCCGCGCACCGGCGACGGCTCGGCCATGTCGGCCTCCCGCACCACGGCCTGGTACCACTGGGCGAAGGTCGACCGGTTGCCGGTCATCCGGGACACGCTGAGGGCGCGCTGTGACATGAATTTCTCGCGAATTGCTCTGTTAACCCGGGTTTCGTAGAAAGGAATGCGGTGATTTGCAATCCGCCTGCCCGCTGTTGACGAGTCGTATCCCATAGGATACAAATGCTGATCCTCCAGCAGACCGAACACTATCGCCGCTGGTTTACGAAGCTGAAGGACAGCGACGCCAAATCGCGAATCGACACCCGACTGGTTCGTTTGGCCAATGGCAATCCCGGCGACGTCCGCTTTGTCGGTGGCGGCGTATTGGAGTTGAAGATCGACTACGGTCCCGGCTACCGCGTTTATTATATGTGAAAGGGTGCGGAGCTTATCCTCTTGCTAGCGGGCGGCGACAAACGGACTCAGGACCGCGATATCGCCAAGGCGATTGAATTGGCGCAGAAAGACAGGCAATGACCAAGAAGCGCGAAACGAAGCTCAAGACTTATCCCTGGGATCCGGCCGAGCACATCAAGACGGAAAAGGATGTGATCGCCTATCTCGACGCTGCATTCGAAGACGGTGATCCCAAACTGATCGCCGCAATTCTCGGCGACATCGCCCGCTCCAAGGGCATGGCCAAGATCGCCAAGAAGACCGGTCTGGGACGCGAGAGCCTGTACAAGTCCTTCTCCAAAAACGGCAATCCGGGCCTCATGGCCGTGCTGAAGGTGGTGCAGGCGCTCGGTTATCGGCTTGCCATCAGATCGGACGCCGCTTGAGCACGCCAACCACCACCGTCGGCATTGCAGCAGTCGCGGTACCGCCCGCCGCCCTCGCGCGCCCGTCCACCCATCCCTTCGCCGCCTTCGAGTGGATGATCGCGCTGCGCTATCTGCGCCCCACCAGGCGCGAGGGCTATGTCTCCATCATCTCCATCCTGTCGCTGATCGGCATCATGCTCGGCGTCGCCGCGCTCATCATCGTGATGTCGGTGATGAACGGCTTCCGCCATGAGCTGCTCGGCCGCATCCTCGGCCTTCAGGGTCACGTCATCGTCCAGGGGCTCGGCGGCAATCTTGCCGACTACGACGCCATCACCGCCCGCGTCCGCGCCGTTGCCGGCGTGACGCGTGCCGCGCCGATCGTCGACGGCCAGGCGCTGGCCTCCGGCGGCGGCGCTTCGCCCGGCGTCATCGTCCGCGGCATCCGCGAGAGCGACCTGAAGGACCTGACGGCGGTGTCGTCGTCGCTGACGCCCGACGCGCTCGGCCTGTTCCACGGCGGCGACGCCGTCCTCGTCGGCGCGCGGCTGGCGCGCAAGCTCGGCCTCGTCCCCGGCGGCTCGATCACCCTGATCGCGCCGCACGGCAACGTCACGCCGTTCGGCATGACGCCCCGGATCAAGACCTACACCGTCGCCGGCATTTTCTCGATCGGCATGAGCGAGTACGACTCGACCTACGTCTTCATGCCGCTGGACGAGTCCCAGGCCTATTTCAACATGGGCGATACCGTCACGGGCCTCGAAGTCATGGTCGCCGATCCCGACGCGGTGAGCCGCATGGTCGGACCGATCGCGCAGGCCGCCGGCCCCGGCGCCCGCGTCCTCACCTGGCAGTCGATCAGCGCCAGCCTGTTCGAGGCCCTCGAGGTCGAGCGCAACGTCATGTTCATGATCCTGACCCTGATCATCCTGGTCGCGGCGCTCAACATCATCTCCGGCCTGATCATGCTGGTGAAGGACAAGTCGGGCGACATCGCCATTCTGCGCTCCATGGGCGCGACCAAGGGCGCGGTGATGCGCATATTCCTGATCGCCGGCGCCAGCATCGGCATCGTCGGCACCTTCTTGGGCTTCGTCCTCGGCGTCGCCTTCTGCGCCAACATCGAGACCTTGCGCGTCTTTCTCTCCAATCTCACCGGCACGACGCTGTTCAACCCGGAGATCTATTTCCTCAGCCACATGCCCGCCGAGATGGACACCGGCGAGGTCGTCCTCGTCGTCGTCATGTCGCTGACCCTGACCTTGCTCGCCACGCTTTATCCTTCCTGGCGCGCCGCCCGCCTCGATCCGGTGGAGGCGCTGCGCTATGAATGAAGCGCTCCGCCTCGCCGCCGTCACCCGCACCTTCCCGCAAGGCAGCGGCACGCTCGAAGTCTTCCGCGGCATCGATCTTTCCCTGCGCCAGGGCGAGCTCGTCGCCCTCGTCGGGCCGTCGGGTTCGGGCAAGTCGTCGCTGCTGCACATCGCCGGCCTGCTCGAAGCGCCGACCAGCGGCGAAGTCTTCGTCGCCGGCGTCGCCGCGTCGGCGCTGCCCGATGCCGAGCGCACCCGCATCCGCCGCGACACCATCGGCTTCGTCTATCAGGCGCATCACCTGCTGCCCGAATTCACCGCCCTGGAAAACGTCGTGATGCCGCAGCGCATCGCCGGCAAGCCGCGCGCCGCCTCCGAGCGCGACGCCGCGCACATCCTCGGCCATCTGGGCCTCGGCGAGCGTCTGACCCACCGCCCGGCGCAGCTCTCCGGCGGCGAGCAGCAGCGCGTCGCCATCGCCCGCGCCCTCGCCAACCGCCCGCGCATCCTCCTCGCCGACGAGCCCACCGGCAATCTCGACTCGCGCACCTCCGGCGGCGTCTTCGCGGCGCTGGTCGACCTGGTGCGCTCCGAAGGCCTCGCGGCGCTGGTCGCGACCCATAATCTCGAACTAGCCGCCCGCATGGACCGCGCCCTGGTGCTGCACGAAGGCAAGCTGGTCGACGCCGGCAAGCTCGGCGCGAAGCAGCCGGCTTAGAACAGCGCGAACGTATACGTCGCCTTGGCCACCAGCGCCGGCTTGCACCAGTTGGTGTTGTAGCACTGTGCCACGGGGATATCGGTCGCGTAATAACGAACGTCCAGCGCCCAGCGCCAGCCGCGCGTCGCCGTCAGGCCGATGTCCCAATGATTGTTCTCAGGCTTGCCGTCCGACCATTCGTGTCCGAAATTGGCGCTCGCCTTCAGCCATTCTGCGATCTGATAGCTGGCTTCGAGATTGACCGACTCCATCAAGCCGCCATGGCTTTGCGGCCGCGGCTCCAGGATCACCTTGCCGCCGAAGCTCCAATCGCCGCTGGCGTGAGTCAGCTCCGCCATGAGTTCGGGAAAATTGTAGGTCGGCAGGATCGTGCCGGGCGGCAGATAGCTCGGATGCCCGGCGGTGTCGGGAAATTCGCCGTACAGCACCTCCAGGTTCAGCGTGTTGCCATCGAAGAAAAACTTCTTGCCGGCATAGAAATCCGTCTCCACGCTGGTGCCGCGAAAATCGTTGAAGCGCACGCGGCTGACGAAGACGCCGGCATAGAAATTGTCCGGCGCCAGCCA
>CAYXMO010000155.1:0-2698 GCA_964465935.1 uncultured Rhizobium sp. | reverse complement strand
CTCGGCCCCCGCATCGACGCGCTGCTCGACCGCATCGGCGAGACCTTCGCGCGCCCCGACAGCTTCGATCCGGCGCGCAGCGAGCGCCGCTTTGCGATCTCAGCCCCCGAGTTCATCACCGCCCTGATCGGCGCCGACCTCGTCGGCACCTTCCGCCGCAGCGCCCCGAACGCTAGGTTCAACATCACGTTCCTCGGCCCGCAGCCGTCCCTGGAGAGTCTGCGCCGCGGCCAGATCGATGTCGCGCTGGGACGCTTCGGCGCGCTGCCGCGGGAGTTCGCCTCCGAGCCCATCTACAAGGACCATTACTGCGTCGCCGCGCGCCGCCGCCATCCGCAGATCAAGGGCCGCATCAGCGAGGCGCAGTACAACGCCATCGGCCACGTCTTCGCCTATTCGGAGAGCGAAGCCGGCGAGCACAACGCCGCCACGCCCGACATCGCCTACACCGCCGCCGTGCCCGGCTGGCTGACGGTGCTCACCATCGTCGCGACGTCCGACGCCATCGCCACCTGTCCGCGCAAGCTCGCCGAGCGCCAGGCAAAACTATTGGGGCTTCAGGTGATCAAGACGCCGTTCGAGCCGTTCGGGATCGAAGTCAGCGCCGTGCGCCGCGCCGGCAGCGCCGACGCCGGCGTCGACTGGCTGCTCGGCCGCATCCGCGACGCGATAGGGCGGCGCTAGCTACCGTTTCTCGAAATCGTCGAGCTGCGCCTTCAGCGCGCGCTGGAACGCCGGCCGCGCCTCGCAGCGCGCTTTGTAGGCCTTCAGCGCCGGCTCGGCGTCGAGAAACTCCGGATTGTCGTCCAGGATGCGGAACACCGTCGACATCATCAGGTCGCCGACGGTGAAGCGGCCTTCGAGATAGTCCTTGTCGCCCAGCGCCGCCGCCAGCTCCTTGAGCCGCTTCTGCATGAACGCGACGACCTGCGGCCGCCGCTGCTTCACCCACTCCTCGTCCTTGTGGAAGAACAGATCGCCATACTGCCCGACCGCGACCTCGATGGTGTTGAGGGCGCAGAACAGCCAGGTGATCGCCCGCGCCCGCCCGTGGGCGTCGCGCGGCAGCAGCACTTCGCTCTTCTCGCCGATATGCAGCACGATCGCGCCCGACTCGAACATCGCGATGCCGTCGTCCTCCATCGCCGGCACCTGGCCGAAGGGCTGGAGTGCGCGATAGGCCGGCGTCGACTGATCCTCGAAGCCGATCAGCTTGCTCTTGTAGGGGATGCCCGCTTCCTCGCAGGCCCAGCGCGCCCGCAGGTCGCGCACCTGTCCCTGCGCGAAGGGCGGCACCCATTTATAGGCGGAGATCGTGATCATGGTTCAGTCCTCGTATTGGTCGTGCCGGCGCACCCACGCCATGGAGTGTTCCAACCCGCTCTCGTCGCGCCCCTTGGGCGTCAGGTCGAGCAGGTGATAGGCGCCGTTCAGCATGTCGAGGCCGCGGGCGAATGTCGAATAGGTGTGGAAGATCTCGCCTTGTGCGTTGCGGGCGAACACGCTGATGCCGGGCGCGTCCTCGCCGCCGAAACCGCGTTCGCGGTAGTTGTAGACCTGCGTTCCCGCCGCCAGCGTCTGCGGCGTGAACGAGACGCGATAGTCGAAATTGAAGCTGTTGCCGCCCGACGACACCCAGGGAAACGTCCAGCCCATGCGCTTGGCATAGGCCGCCAGCTTGGCAATAGGCGCCCGCGAGATCGCCGCCAGCGCGGTGTCGCGATGCTTCAGATGCACCACGATGCCGTTGAAATTGTCGGCCCAGAAGGAGCAGCTCTTGCAGCCTTCGTTCCAGCCGGGATGGAACATGAAGTGATAGACGATGAGCTGGCTGCGCCCGGCGAACAGGTCGCCCAGCGACACCGGCCCGTTCGCGCCGTCGAAGACGTAGTCCGCCGTCACCTTGGTCCAGGGCAGGGTGCGGCGCTCGGCGCTCAGCGCGTCGCGCGCGGCGTTGAACGCTTTTTCCTTCTGCAGCAGCGCGACACGCGCCGCCTCCCAATCGGCTGGCGATACGATGCGCGGTGCTGACATCACGGGCCTCCGGCTTTCAGGCGTTGATCGAGCTTCTCCAGGATCGACGGCCAGCCCTGGTTGTGGCTGTCGCGCCGCTCGGCGCTTTCGAAGCGTTCGTGGCGCAGGTGCAATTCGGTCTGGGCACCGATGCTGCGGAACGTCAGGATGACCAGCGTATCGGCCGCTTCATGCTCCCATTTCCACGTGAACGCCAGCCGCGCCGGCCGCGCGATCTCGCGATAGGTCCCGCCGACGATGAGGTCGCGGCCTTCGGGCAGGTGCATTGCGATGCGATAGCGCCCGCCGACCCGCGGCTCGAGCAGAAGAATATCCGCCGTGACCGCGTGCGGCCCCAGGAACGTCGCCCATTCCTCGCTCAGCCAGGCGTCGAACACGCGCTCGGCCGGCGCGTCGTAGAGCCGGCGCAGGTCGAGCGCGAAGCCGCCCGCATCGGACGATGGCTCGCTCATGGCTTACCCTCCTTCTTGATCGTCGCGGCGGGATGGCGCTTCAGATGCGTGTCGAGCTTGTCCAGGCTGCCGATCCAGAAGCGGCGATGCGTTTGGATCCACTCCGCCGCATGCGCCATCGCGCCGTCCGTCAGGCGGCAGCGCCGGTGCTGGCCGTCGCGCGCCCGCGTGATCAGCGCCGCTTCTTCCAGCACGCGCAGGTGGCGCGAGAT
>CAYXMO010000154.1:0-7271 GCA_964465935.1 uncultured Rhizobium sp. | reverse complement strand
ACGCGCTTGATGTAGGTCTGGCTCGGGTCGCGCGGCAGGCGGAACACCACGACATCGCCGCGCTCCGGCATCTTCTGCAGCAGCCGGTCGCTCGACGCCGGTCCCAGGCCGAACGGCACCGAGTAGCGGCTGTAGCCGTAAGGATATTTCGCCGCGACGAAGGCATCGCCGATCGCCAGGGTCGGCTGCATCGACCCCGACGGCACGTAGAAGGGCTGGGCGAGGGCGGTGGTCGAGGCAAAGGTGATCGCCACGATGGCCACCGGTTCGAGCAAGGCCTTGCCCAGGCCCTTGCTATCGGTGACGCCGAGGAAGCGCTTGATCCTGTCCCAGGCCGGATTGGTGTTTTCCATGAGGCGTTCTTACTCCCGCATCCCTAAAATCTCGATACTTGAGCGGGTAATTTCAAGGCCGGGCGGGGCGGCAAAGCTTTCCTTGACGGAATTTCATCCGCCTGCCAAAGGCTGGCTTATGGCCAGAAAACTGACCCAATTGGGCCGCGCGGTGGCACTGCCGGCCTCGCCGGCGGCGGCGATCCTGGAAGCGGCACCCAATCCGCAGCCCGGCTCGCCCTATCTGGTGCGCTTCACGGCGCCCGAGTTCACATCCCTGTGTCCGGTGACCGGCCAGCCTGATTTCGCCCATTTCGTCATCGATTACGTGCCGGGCAAGGCGATCGTCGAATCCAAATCGCTGAAGCTGTTCCTCGGCAGCTTCCGCAATCACGCCGCCTTCCACGAGGACTGCACCGTGTCGGTCGGCAAGCGCATCGTCGCCGCCATCAAGCCGCGCTATCTGCGCATCGCCGGCTACTGGTATCCGCGCGGCGGCATCCCGATCGACGTGTTCTGGCAGACCGGCAAGTTGCCGGCCAGCGTCTGGCTTCCGGATACCGGTGTCGCGCCCTATCGCGGCCGCGGCTGATGACCCCGCCTTCGCCCAAGGGCTACGGCGCGGCAGGCGTCCTCGTTGTTCCGGTCCCGGAGTCGGACAAGCCGCTGTTGTGGGACGCGCTGCAGGAATACATCGTCGAGATGACGCAATGGGCGAACGTCGTGCCCGTGAACGGCGTCTATCAATATCCCTGGTTCGATCTGTATTGGACCGAGCCCCATCGCCATCCCTTCTGGGCTTATGTCGACGGCGAGCGCGTCGGCTTCGCGCTGGTGCTGCGCGAGGCGCGCACCGAGATGGCGGAGTTCTACTCGTTCCCGCGCTTTCGCCGCACCGGCACGGCGCTCGACTTCGCGCGCCAGGTGCTCAAGCGCTTTCCCGGTCCGTGGACGCTGTCGGAATACCGCGGCAACGCCGGCGCGGTCGCGTTCTGGCACAAGGTGATCGCGGACTATTCGTTCCGCGAACGGGTCTATGTCGGCGGCCAGGGCAAGGAGCGGCTGGAACAGCAGTTCGAGGTGCCGGCTTAAATCCGCTTCAGCAGTTCCGCCTTCTTGGCGTCGAACTCGTCCTGGGTCAGGTGTCCCTGGTCGCGCAGCTCGGCGAGGTGACGGATCTGTTCGGCGATGTCGGCGGCGTTCGCGGCCGGCGGCTGTGACGGCGCGGGCGGCGTGAAGATCGGCGCCGCTGGCCTGGACGCCTGCTCGCCGCCGCTCACCTTGTCCGAGGCCCGCATCCTGGCGTGGATCGCGGCCAGCGCGTCATTGGGCCATTTGTTGAAGGTCGACCAGAACAGATAGGCCTCGCCGCCGAGCACGATCAGGAAGAACAATCCACTCAGGCTGCCGAAGAACCAGTTGCCGAACAGAATCGCGATCAGGCCGATGCCGGCGGCATAGAGAATGAACTGCGTCGCCGGCTCGATGCTTACCGTGACGCTGGATTTTGCGTCGCCGGCCGCAGCGACCACGGCGCGGCCCGGCATGACGACATCGAGCGTGTTGCCGAGATTGCTGTCCTTCTGCGTCAGCGTGAACTCGATCAGCGCCGGCGGCGACTGCGCGCCCAGCGCGGCGCCGGCGGCGCTGAGTGCCTCGCTCGTGTAGTCGAACGCCTCCGCCGGGTTCATCGCGAGGGTGTAAAGCGCCGTGACCGCCATGGATGCTCCGATTCCGGAAGATCATCCTGTCAGAGATGGGGACGCGAACGCTAGTGCGCAAGCTTCGCCACGGGCGCGTGGCGGTGGCAGGTCACGATGTGATCGTTCACCATCCCGACCGCCTGGGCGAAGGCATAGACGATTACCGGTCCGACGAAGTTGAAGCCGCGGTCCTTGAGGTCCTTCGACAGGCCTTGGCTCATCCTGGTCTGCGGCGGAACCTGTTTGAGCGTCTTGAAGCGATTCTGCTTCGGTTTGCCGCCGACATGTTTCCAGATGAACTCGGTGAACCCGCCCGGCTCCTTCTCCTCGATATCGAGCCACAGCTGCGCCCCCCGGATCGCGGCGTCGATCTTGGCCTGGGAGCGGATGATGCCGGCATTCTTGAGCAGCCGGTTCACGTCGCGCTTGCCGTAGCGCGCGATCCTTTCGGGTACGAAGCCGTCGAACGCCGCGCGGAAATTGTCGCGTTTCTTGAGGATCGTGATCCACGACAGTCCGGCCTGGAAGCCGTCCAGCACCAGCTTCTCGTAGAGCGCGCGCGGATCGTATTCCGGCACGCCCCATTCGTGGTCGTGATAGTCGCGGTAGATCTGCTCCTTCGCCGACCAGCCGCAGCGGACGATGCCGTCGGACGGCTCGCTCAAAGCCATTTGCCCGAGAGGACCTGCATCACTTCCTGGCCTTCTTCTTTTTCTTCGGCGCCTGCTTTTTCGCGAGTTTCTTCTTGGCGACTTTCTTCACCGGCTTCTTGGCCGCCTGCGTCTGCACCGCCGGCGTCGCCAGCAGCGCCGCTTCGATCTTGTTGCCGTCGAGGTCGTAGATGAAGGCGCCGTAGTAGTCCGGGCCGTAATCCGGGCGCGGGCCGGGCTCGCCGTTGTTGCTGCCGCCTTCCTGGAGCGCGACTTCGTGGAACTTGTGCACCTGCGCCTTGGTGCGGGCGATGAAGCCTAGATGGGTGCCGTTGCCCACGCTCATCGGCTTGCCGTCATGCGGTCCGCCGATCCAGAACTCGGGACGGCCGGTGCCGTAGCCGATGGCGTGCGGCGCGAAATCGGCGACGCGCTTGAAGCCGAGCGTCGCCAGCACGGCGTCGTAGAATTTGGCGGCGCGCGCGAAGTCGGTCACGCCGACGGAAACGTGATGAAGCATGGTCTGACCCTCACCCAGGAGTTCGAAGGAACAAAACAGAAACTTTCACTGCCGCCGTCCGGCGTCAAGTGAAAAGCTCATGACGCCGAAGGCGTCATCTGAAAAGCCAATCAGGTTTTATCAAATTCACCCTGCCGGCATCGGTCAGCAGCGGCGTGCCGCCGGCCTCGTCCAGCCGGTCGAGGCGGACCAGCGCGAAGCCGCGCCCGCCGTGTACCGCCGTGATCTCGCCGATCTCCTTGCCGGCCGCCGAGATGCTGGTGCCGGGCGCGCCGGCGCCGTCGAAGGCGAGCAGGCGCTTACGCGCGGTGCCGCGATGCTTCATCCGCGCCGTCAGTTCCTGGCCGACATAGCAGCCTTTGGTGAAATCGACGGCATGCAGCTCGTCGAGATCGGCATCGAGTGCGAACATCCTGTCGGAGCCGAAATCGCCGCTCTCGGGCACGCCGAGCGCAAGCCGGTGCGCGTGATAGGAGGCCGCATCTTCGCTATTATTCGCAAGCTCGGCCCGGGCGACGAAACCGCGCTGGCCCAGCGTCGCGACACGCGGATCGGGATAGCCGATCGCGCCGCCCGGCAGCGCCGCGCCGTCCCAGGCCGCCATCACAGACAGCTGGCCGCGCGCTTCGATCGCGACCTTGGCGCGCAGCTTGTACATCGACAGCCGTTTGACCAGTGCTTCGCGTGCCGCCGCGGCGCAATCGATCAGGATGGCGCCGTCGCCCTCGGTGAGGAAGAAATCGAACAGAATCTTGCCTTGCGGCGTCAGCAGCGCGGCATAGAGGCCCTTTCCGGGCGCGATCTTCTCGATGTCGTTGGTGATCAGGCCCTGCAGGAACCCGCGCGCCTCCGGTCCGGCGACGGCGATGACGGCGCGATCCTCAAGATGGGCGGCGGGCATGCTCAAGGAAGTAATGCCAACAGGCGCGGTTGCCAAGGGAAAGAGCCCGGCCTATTCCCTCACCCCATGTCGGAAACGTTCGATCTTCTTATCCGGGGCGGAACCGTGGCGACGCCGAACGGCCTTGCCATCGGCGATGTCGGCGTCCGCGCCGGCAAGATCGCCGCCATCGGGGCGTTGGGCGGCGCCAAAGCTGCCGAAATCTTCGAGGCCAAGGGGCTGCACGTCCTGCCCGGCGTGATCGACAGCCAGTGCCATTTCCGCGAGCCCGGCAACGAGCACAAGGAAGACCTCGAAAGCGGCAGCCGCGCCGCGGTGCTCGGCGGCGTCACCGGCGTGTTCGAGATGCCCAACACCTATCCGCCCACGACCTCGCGCGCCGCGATGGAGGACAAGCTCGCCCGCGCCAAGAACCGCATGCATTGCGATTACGCGTTCTATATCGGCGCGACGCCGGCCAATCTCGGCGCGCTGGGCGAGCTCGAGCGCATGCCGGGCGTCGCAGGCGTCAAGGCCTTCCTCGGTTCCTCGACCGGCACGCTGCTGCTCGATCACGAGAGCGATATCGCCGCGATGTTGAAATCCGGCCGCCGCCGCGTTGCGGTGCATTCGGAGGACGAAGACCGGCTCAAGGCGCGCAAGCATCTGGCGCTCACCGGCGATCCGCGCAGCCATCCGGTGTGGCGCGACGCCGAAGCGGCGCGGATGTCGACCGAGCGTGTCATCCGCCTGGCCCGTGCCGCCGGCCGCCGGCTGCATGTCCTGCACGTCACGACCGCTGACGAGATACCGCTGCTCGCCGCGGCGAAAGACATCTGCACCGCCGAGACCACGCCGCAGCATCTCACCCTCGCCGCGCCCGAGTGCTACGAGCGCCTGGGTACTTACGCGCAGATGAACCCGCCGATCCGCGACGCGGCGCATCGCGACGCGCTGTGGGCGGCGGTGAACCAGGGCGTCATCGACGTCATCGGCTCCGACCACGCGCCGCACACCCGCGCCGAGAAGGACAAGACCTATCCCGACACGCCGTCCGGCATGCCCGGCGTGCAGACGCTGGTGACGATCCTGCTCGACCATGTGAACGCCGGCCGCCTGACGCTGGAGCGCTTCATCGACCTGACCAGCGCCGGCGCGGCGCGCATCTTCGGTATCGCCGGCAAAGGCCGCATCGCCCGCGGCTACGACGCCGATTTCACCATCGTCGATCTGAAGGCCCGTCACAAAATCGAGAACAGCTGGATCGCCTCCAAATGCGGCTGGACGCCGTTCGACGGCATGACCACCACCGGCTGGGCGGTCGCCGCCATCCTGCGCGGCAAGACCATCATGCGCGACCGCGCGCTGACCCAGGGCGGGCAGGGCGAGGCCGTCCGCTTCACCGAGACCCTCGAGCCAACGCCTTGACGGCGCGCGCGAATTCGGGTCGCCTCCCCGCTAACGACAACAGGTGGGCCTAACGCCATGAAGAGCCGGTTCAAGGCCGTCTTGCTCCGCAAGGATGCCGACAAGCAGACCGTCGAAGACGCCGAGCTCACTCCGGCCGACCTGATGCCGGGCGATGTGACGGTCGCGGTGTCGCATTCGACGGTGAACTACAAGGACGGCCTGGCGCTGACCGGCCGCTCGCCGGTGGTGCGCAAGTTCCCGATGATCCCGGGGATCGATCTCGCCGGTACCGTCGAAGAATCGAGCCATGCCGATTTCAAGCCGGGCGACAAGGTCGTGCTCAACGGCTTTGGCCTCTCCGAAGTGCACTATGGCGGTTATGCGGAAATGGCGCGCGTAAAAGGCGACTGGCTGGTGCCACTGCCCAAGGCCTTCACCCCCGCGCAGGCGATGGCGATCGGCACCGCCGGCTATACCGCGATGCTTTGCGTCCTGGCGTTGGAAGACGCCCATGTGAAGCCGGGCAGCGCCGTGATCGTCACCGGCGCCGCAGGCGGCGTCGGCTCGGTTGCGGTCAGCCTGCTCGCCAAGCTCGGCTACAAAGTCATTGCTTCCACCGGGCGCCCTGAAGAAGAAGCCTATCTGAAAGACCTCGGCGCCACCGAAATCATCCCGCGCGCCGAACTCGCGGGCGAGCCGCGCATGCTGGGCAAGGAGCGCTGGGCCGGCGCCGTCGACAGCGTCGGCTCCAAGACCCTCGCCAATGTCATCGCGCAGACCTCGTATGGCGGTGCGGTCGCGGCCTGCGGCCTCGCCGGCGGCATGGACCTGCCGACCAGCGTGGCGCCCTTCATCCTGCGCGGCGTCGCGCTGCTCGGCATCGACTCGGTACAGATGCCCAAGCCCCGCCGCATCCAGGCCTGGAACCGACTCGCCACCGATCTCGATGTCGGCAAGCTCGCGGCGATGACCAAAACGATCCCGCTCGCGGGCGTGCGCCAGGCGGCTGAGGACATCCTGGCCGGCAAGGTGCGCGGCCGGCTGGTCGTCGAAATCTAGAGCGCGCAGCGGCGGATGGACTACTTCTTCCTCGTCATCTCCGGGATCGTGATTGGTCTGATCGTCGCCGTGCCGATCGGACCGGTGAATCTGATCTGCATCCGCCGCACGCTCGCCTTCGGTCCGGTCAACGGCTTCGTCTCGGGGCTGGGCGCCGCGATCGGCGACACGGTCTTCGCCATCGTCACCGGCTTCGGCCTCACCGCCGTGGCGCAGCTGATCAAGGGCTACGCCTCGCTGCTCGAACTGATCGGCGGCGGCATGCTGATCTATTTCGGCATCCACACCTTCCTCGCCAAGGTCGAGGCGCGGCTGCCGGATTCACTGACCTCCAAGGAAAAAGGCGCCTCGACCCTGTTCCGCGCCATGGCGTCCACCTTCGCGCTGACCATCACCAACCCTGCGACCTTGCTCGGCTTCGCGGCGCTGTTCGCCGGGCTCGGCGGCCTGGCCGGCGGGCATCCGAGCTTCGCCGCCGCTGCCTTCGTGGTGATCGGCGTCGCCGCCGGCTCGTCCTTGTGGTGGCTGGCGCTCACCACCGTGGTCGGGCTGTTCCACGCCAGCATCAACGACCGCGTCATGGCAATCATCAACAAGGGCTCCGGCGTCGCCGTCGCCGGCTTCGGCATCGCCGTGCTGGTGCACCTGGCGGCGAAGTTTCTCTAGGCTGAATCGACATTCACCGCATCCATAGCATAGCGGCTGCGAGGTGGATGA
>CAYXMO010000153.1:0-7297 GCA_964465935.1 uncultured Rhizobium sp. | reverse complement strand
TCGCGGTCGAAGATCGATTTCTTGCCGTTGCCGAGCGAGAAGGCGTTGCTGATCATGCTGGCGTGCAGCGTGCCGTCGCTCGCCGCGTAGGCGTTGGGCAGATCGCCGGCATGGGCGCCGTGCTCCGCGAGATAGCCATGCATCTTGTTCGGCTCGGGCGAGAAGTGCGGACCGGCCGAGGTGAACGCGACTTTGGGATCGCAGCTGCCCGAAGTGTGGATGTGAATCGCATGCGCTCCCGGCGTCAGGCCTTTGAGGTCGATCTGGATCAGCACGCCATGCGTCGTCGCCACGAAGGTCGCGGTGCCGGCCGGCGCGCCGTCGATTGCGACGAATTTGGCGATCGCACGCGCCTTGGACGCGGCAGCCAGGGCCGGCGGCGCCAACCCCAGCGCGACACCCAGCACGACGCAGGGCAGGGCCCGGTTCATTGCAATCCCTCCGATAATCGGCGCGCGAAGGATACAACCGCAAGGAGGAAAATTCTTGTCAGGATTTCCTTGACAAGTATGTCAGGGTAGCCTTGACTGTCAGGGCTACCCTGACAGAGAGGCCGCCATGAACGCCAAGCCCGATACCCAGGATCCGCAGACCCTTTATTGCTCGTTCTGCGGCAAATCCCAGCACAAGGTGAAAAAGCTGATCGCCGGCCCGGCGGTCTTTATCTGCGATGCCTGCGTCGGGCTTTGCGTCAAGATCATCGCCGAATCCCCCGACCCCGATCCGGCCGCGGCGCCGGCCAAGATCGCATGGCCGGAAAACGTGCCCACCGAGAACCTGCTCGGCCTGCTCAAGGCCCAGGAAAAGACGCATGAGGAGGTTGCCGCCCGCTTGCAGAAATCCGTCGACATCCTGCGCAAGCGTGAGGTGAGTTGGGCCGAGATCGCGGCGGCGCTCAACGTCTCGCGCCAGGCGGCCTGGGAACGCTTTTCCTGAACCGCGCCCGGCGCGGAACGATCGGTCCAGCACCACGTTTCCGCCATGCTAGCGGTGCACCCTGTGCCCGATTTGCAGGAGCATTCCATGATGATGTTTCCGACCGCCGCGATCATGCTTGCCGCCGCCATGATGGCGCCCAACCTGCCGCAACCGATGGCGATGGACACGCCCGTGTCCTTCGGCAACCTTGAGATCGTCTGCACCGGCGTCGGTTCGGCCAAGGATGATCCGCAATGGGCCGCCTATCCGATCCGCATCGAGTTCTCGAACGGCGGCGCGCAATATCTGTCCGGCGCCCATGTCACGCTGGCGAGCGGCGCCGCCGCAGTGGCAGACCTCAACTGCGCCGGCCCTTGGGTGTTGGTGAAGGGCGCGCCGGGCGCCTATCACGTGACGGCGTCGATCAACGGCTCGATGGCCAAGCCCGCCACCGCTGCCTTCACGCTGGGCACCGGCGCCCAGAAGCGCGTCGTGCTGCGCTTCCCCGATTTCCAGGCCAACGAATAGCCTTCATCGAAGCCATCGTTGCCGGGCAGGTCACACCATGACCTGCTCGTTGACGTCTTCTTCCTCGGCTTCCTGCGGCGTCGCGATCAGGCGCCGCTTCTTCCAGTCGCCGCGCGAGAACCAGATCGCGCTGACCACGGCGGTGACGACGTTGGCCACCGGGAACGCCCACCAGATGCCGTGCGCGCCCAGATGGGCGCGGTGCGACAGCACGAAGGCGAGCGGGAAGGTCAGCATCCACTGCGACACCAGGCTGATGACCATCGCCGCGAACATGTTGCCGCTGGCGCGCAGCACGCCCATCAGCGCGAATTGCACGCCGATGAAGCCGAAGCTCCACGACACGGTGCGGATGAAGACGCTGGCTTCGTGAATCACGCCGGCGTCGTGCGGCACGAAGAACGCGGCGATGTGGTTGGCGACGGCGAAGGCGAAGACGCCGAACGTCGTCAGCGTGCCGAAGGTGATCAGCGCCGCCAGCCGCGCCACCGCTTCCGCCCGCTTGATGTTGCCGGCGCCAATGTTCTGCCCCACCAGCGTCGACGTCGCCATGGAAAAGCCCATCGCCGGGATCACGACGAACTGCATGACGTTGCCGCCGACGCCATAGGCCGCCGTCGTCACCGTGCCGAAGCTGGTGATCAGGAACATCATGATGGTGACGCCAAGGCCGCGCGCCGATCCTTCGATCGCCGCCGGATAGCCAAGATTGAAGGCGCGCTTGATGAAGGCGAAATCGGGGCGAAGCTCGCGCAGCTTCAGTTGGATGCCATAGCGCCCCGACGACAGCAGGATCATCGCGACGGTCGCCGAGACGAACTGGCTCACCATGGTGGCCAGCGCCGCGCCCATCACGCCCCAGCCGAAGCTGAAGATGAAGACCGGGTCGAGCACGAAATTGATGAACACCGAGCCGGCGATGAGATAGAGCGGGACCGTGACTTGTCCGACGCCGCGCATCTGCGACTGGAAGCAGAAATAAGCGAAGGCAAGCGGCAGGCTGAGGAATTGCACCCGCAGGAAGCCGAGCGCATTGTGATAAACCTCCGGCGCGACCTCCATCAGCTCGAGCAGATAGGGCGCGACCACGGCGCCGAACAGCCCCAGCACCAGCGACACCGTCACCGTCGTCAGCAGCGTCTGCCCCGCGACGTGGTCGACCATCTGGCGGTTGCGCGCCCCGACATATTGCGCGATCAGCGTCGAGCCGGCGATGGTGAAGCCCATGCCGATCGACATCAGCAGGAACATCATCGGCATCGATACCGACACCGCGGCGACGGCGAAGGCGCCCAGCCGTCCGACCCAGAACGCGTCCACCAGCTGATAGGCGATCTGCAGGATGTTGCCGCCCATGATCGGAAAGGCGAGCAGGAACAGCGAGCGCGGAATCGGGCCTTCCAGCAGGCGGGGGTCGAAGGCGCGGCCGCCAAAGCCGGGGCGCCCGCCGGGCGCGAAGGCCTGGGGGCCGGCTGGTTGTTGCTTGTCGGGAGTCATGACACGATTTTCACGTATTCGCGGGGTCTTTGGCAAATCGCGCCGTCGGCTATAATCGCCGCTCCGGGAAACCCCTCAAGAGTTCGTCCATGCGTCTTGCGTCCCTGCTTGGCCTTAGCTTCGTCCTGGCCGCGTCCGCCGCCCATGCCGACAACTGGGTCCACACCCGCGACAATGGCGGCGGCCTGCCGATGTGCTTCGACAAGGACAGCGTGAAGACCGGCGCCGACGCCCTGACCCACTACGCCGTCAAGATGTGCCAGGACACCGCCGCGCAATGGTATGCGGTCGACTGCAGCAAGAATTTCAAGGTCGAGCTCCTGGTGCGGATCTACGACCGCGACGATCCCACGCGCTACCGCGAGATGACCGTCGACGACATGCAGTCGGGCATGGCGGTCGACGCCTTGATGGCCTGCAACAAATAAGAACGGCCGGCGTTCGCACGCCGGCCGCGAGACGTTCGTAGAGCGGCGCTCAGACCGCTTTGAGGTTCACTGCCTTGGCGCCGCGGGCGTCGGGCTGTATCTCGAACGAGACCTTCTGGCCTTCGTTCAAGCCGCGCATGCCGGCCGCTTCGACCGCGGTGGCATGGACGAACACATCCTTGCCGCCGCCCTCCGGCGCGATGAAGCCATAGCCTTTGGCGGTGTTGAAGAACTTCACGGTTCCGATAGTCATCTCTGCAGGGTCCTGGTCACAAGAATTCCGCAGCCGCGACATGCGCCTGCGGAACGTGGGAAGCGGACATCTTAAGAGAGGAAGTGGGGCTGTCTCGTCCAGGCGCGATGCGGAAGGAACCGGTAACAGTCGAGCGCTTTCTCCGACGGGACGCCGTCCACGTTGCGGCGAAGGCTAAACCCAAAGCTGCGGCCAAATCAAACCTCCGATTGCGCCTGACGGATTGTCGGTTAGCGCGCCGCACTGCGACGCAAGCGCCCCAGCGTGGGTAGCGAGAGCAGTGCGCATCGGCGTGTGCCTGGCGGCGATCGAAAACGGCCGGGCGGAAATCGTGGCGATGATCCGTGCGAGTCGACGCGGCTCAGCGTGCTTTCGCCGGCTTCTTCCGCGCCGGCTTGGCGGGCGGTGCTTCCGCCGCGAGCTTGATCGCCAATTCCGCGTCCGCCGCTTCCTTGGCGAGGCGCAGCGCTTTCAGTTTCGCAGTCTTGGCTTCGAAGGCGTGGCGCTCGGCTTCCAGCGCCTTCTTGACCAGTGCGTCGCGCGCTTCCGAAGCCGTAAAGGTAGCGCCGGTCTTGCGCCGGGCAATATCTTTGATCGGATCGGACATGCGGGACTCCTAAGATAGGCGCGGGGTCCGGGTCCGCTGGCGCGGGCGGGGGCTCTGCGGGTTAAGCCGTATGCGGAGTATAGCGCAAAATGCTGCGCTGCGGGGGAGATTTTTGCGGCGTTCACAGCCCCGTTCGAGCCTTGCAAACCGCCGATTGCGCGCGCCGTCCGGCGGCTACTGAGGCGTTCGGGCACACAGATCGAAAAGGCGCGCCGCGCGGCGCGCTTTTTTGGTTTGTCGCAAGGCGTCGCCGCGCCGCAATCAAGCCTCACTTCGTTGGGCTAGGGTTCATGTGGCGCCCCTCATGCTCGCGGTCTCGATGCTTCCTCAAGGAGACTGCCATGCTGTCAAAATCCAAGTTTCTGAAAACCGCGGTCATCGCCGCCCTGGTCGGGCTCGCCGGCGTTGCCAGCGTCGCGCCGGCCAGCGCCCGCGAATACGACCGTCACGGCTCCTATGACCGCGATCGTGACTCCGGCTACGGCCGTGATCGCGACCGCCACGATCACGATGGCTGGGATCGCCATGACCGCCGCGACCGCGACGATTATGGCTGGGGCTGGCGCCACCGCCATCACCGCCATTACGGCTGGTACTGATCGTCCCTGGCCGGGCCCTCTTACACTGTCGTTAAGAGGCCCGGCCATCCATTGGCCGCGAGACGGGTGCGCAGCGATGCGCATCCGTTTTCGCTTTCAACGAGGCGCGCGCCGCACCGGCACCCATCTGTTGACCGCGTTCAGGCTTGCGGCCATCGCGGTGGGCAGGTCGGGTTTGATCGCCGTTCCGGCGCGGCCGTAGTGATAGACCATGGCGGCGCGGCGCTCGCCGGCCTCGTTGTCGGTCGACATGTGCATCAGGAAGGAATGAAAGTAGAGCACGTCGCCCTGTTCCATCGTCACTGCGACGCGCCCCGAGAAATCGGCGTCCACGATCTCGAGATAGCCTTTGTTGGCGGCAGGGCGGCGATCTGGGACATGGCGGTGGATCGGCTGTTTGTGCGAGCCGGGCAGCACCCACAGACAGCCGTTCTTCAGCGTGGCGCGGCTGAGCGCGACCCAGGCCGCGGTCTGCGGCTGCTTGTCGAAATAGAAATAATACGAATCCTGGTGCCAAGGCTGGCCGATGACGCCGGGATTCTTGAGGATGAACTGGCTCTGGAAGCAGTCGATATCCGGCCCTAATAGATCGCACATCGGCGCCGCCAGCGCCGCGCTCTCGCCCAGCGCCTTGGCGCGGCCGAGCGCGTGGCTGTTGAACACTTTGGAGACCTCGTCCTCCGCCTGGCGCCGCGCCGCCGTCGGCACCGTTTCGGTCGTGATGCGGTAGTCGCCGGCATTGTAGAACGCCTCGCCGGCATGCGCCGACGGCGGATGGGCCCGGCAGATGCCGACCAGCTCGTCGACGACGGCATCGCAAGCCGCGCGCGGCACCAGGGCGCGGCGGAGGAAGAAGCCGTCGCACTCCCATTGTTCGCGTTCATCGCCCGTCAGGTTCATGCCCGGATGCTAGCACCGCGGTGCTGCTATTGCGCTGCAATATTGACGGCGCCGCGCGCCGGCGTAGCGTTGGACACAGCAAGAGGGGACAGCCATGGCCGTCGCGGACGCCAATCCCAATTCCAAGATCTGGAAGAACCGCGCCGATCTGGAGCCGAGCGATCCGGGTCCGCTGGCGCCGGTCTACACTGAGGTCCCGCGCTTCGCAGCCGGTTCGGCCGAGAGCATCGCCTATCTCGACGCCCACGGCTATGTCGTCATCGCCAACGCGTTGTCGCCGGAGGAAGCGCGCCGCGCGCTCGATCTGACTTGGGATTACCTCGAACAGCTCGGCACCGGCGTCGACCGCAAGAACGTCGACACCTGGGACGACGACCGCTGGCCGACCGCGGTGCATGGCGGCATCCTGCCCGGCCACGGCATCGGCCATAGCGCGGCACAGTGGTTCATCCGCGGCGTGCCCAACGTCAAGCGCGCCTTCGCGGCGGTGTGGGATACCGACGAGCTCCTGGTCAGCTTCGACGGCATGGCGCTGTGGCGGCCTTGGGCGATCAACCCGAACTGGAAGACCAATCGCGGCGGCTCCTGGCTGCACATCGACCAGCATCCGATCGGCCGCCCCGGCAAGCATTGCGTCCAGGGACTGGTGAACCTGCTGCCGACCTCGCCGGCGAGCGGCGGCAATGTGCTGATCCCCGGCAGCCACAGATCGTTCGCGCGCATTCCCGAGGTCTATCCGCAGCGCCTGGGCAAAGTGCCGGTGAGCGTCGACCACTTCCGCTTTCCCGCCGACGATCCGATGCTGGCCGGAACGCCGCCGATCATGTGCGCGATGGAGGCGGGCGACCTGCTGCTCTGGGACTCGCGCACCATCCATTGCTCGAGCCCCGGCATGGAAGCGCCGCAGGCCAAGCCCGAGCTGATGCGTGCGGTCAGCCTGGTCTGCATGATGCCCAAGCGCTTGTCGCCGCCGGAAGTGATCGCGCAGCGCCGCCGCGCCGTCGAAGGCGTGACCTCGACCACCAATTGGACCGACAAATTCGTCAACGCCGACAAGTTTCCGCAGATCGTGCAGGCGCCGGGTATCGAACGCTATCGCCGGCCGCAGCCGCCGGTCTTGAACGACTATCAGCGCGCGTTGGTCGGCTAGACCTTCTTCTTGACCGGCTTGGCGGCCGGGGCCGCCGCCGCGGCGCTCTTGCGGTCTTCTTCTTCCTTGGCGAGGCGCAGCGCCTTGAGCTTGGCGGTGCGCGCGTCGAGCGCGGCGCGTTCGCCGTCCATGATCGCCTTGACCAGGTTGGTGCGCGCCTCGGCGGCTTCGAAATGGTTCTGCGCCTTGCGGCGGGCGGCCGCGCGGGGCCGGCGCGGGGGGGTGGGCGGGGGGGGCTACCGAAAAAACAAACCCGTCCACAAAAAAAAGACACGGGGGGGACATCTTTGGGGATGTCCGCCGGGTTCGGCGGCCGTTTTGAAGGCCATGTCACCTTGTTGTTGGAATCCCGGGGCGCCCGCCGAAGTGACCTTGTCGGCGAAGCCACTGCCCCGCGCACTCCATCCAGACAAACGA
>CAYXMO010000152.1:0-7326 GCA_964465935.1 uncultured Rhizobium sp. | reverse complement strand
TCAACCGCGTGGTCTACGACGTGACCAGCAAGCCGCCGGGGACGATTGAGTGGGAATAGGGTATTGAACCCTCCATGGTGACGAAATGCCTAGCTTAGCAATCCTTGTTGGCAATACCGACTACCGCGCGCTCACAACGCTGGACTGCTGTAGAGCGGATGTCGCGGCAATGAGAGAGTTACTCGATGCCACCGAGAAATACGAAACAATTGAGATTATCGAGAACGCAGATGCAAACGATCTGAAGGCGAAGTTGCGTGCCGCTGTAGACAAGGCAAATTCACCCGATGAACTCTTTTTCTACTACACAGGTCACGGGTATTCGAACGAAAATGACTTTTTCTATTGTGCGACAAATTTTGATTCTAGCCGTCCGAATGAAACGGGCCTATCTACGACAGACCTCCACACGTTTCTACGTCTTGCAAATGCGGACTTGGTGATCAAGGTCGCGGACGCTTGCAATTCGGGAACCTCTTTGGTGAAAGCCGATATCGGCCTGACACCGCAAAACAAGCAAGGCTTCAAGAACCTCATTCAAATTTCGTCGTGCCTCCAGAGCCAGTCGTCGCTCGCAGGCCATCCACTTAGCGTTTTCACTCAGAAATTTCGCGATGCAACTCTCAGCAAGACCGAGGGTATTGTTTACTACACCGACGTGATTGCGGCTTTGCGCGACCAGTTCATTGGCAATGATGTCCAAATCCCGTTCTTTGTGTCGCAATATACGGGGCGCGAGCAGTTCGTCGATGATGCGCACAAGCTAGACAGGCTGCGCGAAACGCTGATGCAGCGCGAAATCGCAACCGCACACGTGCTGGTGGCAAGTGAGACGGAAATGCCGTCCAGCCCGCCCACGCTTGCTGAATTATTGAATTCGGCGGAGGCCAAACTCGCAAACCATGAAGTCCTAGTCACATTCGTCGCGACTTTTTTTGATAACCTCAAGGCTCGTGTAGTAAGTGCCGACTTCGCCGAGTTCTTCCACCTCGAATTTGTTGAGCATGACGGCTTCAAAGAGTCTACGGCAGAGCGGTTCATCATCGAAGTTCTGTATCGCGAAAAGCGTACCGACAACTTCGTCACGGCTGAGATTTCTCGCAAGCGTCGCCGGTCCAACCCGCTTTTTGGTTCAACGATGTCGATGGCGCTTGCTGGTTGGTATGACGACGAACAGTTCGTCGAGATGTATGATCTGGAGCTGAATTGCAAGATGGCGCGTGCTCAACTGCGTGTCACTCTAACGCCGAAGTTCTCCACCCTTCAACGAATTGTCCTCGTCGTCACTTGTGCGCCAAGTCTTGAGAATTGCTATGTTTTTGAGGTCGTTACGCAACACATGATGCGCGACTTTGGGAAATATGACACTGACGGTATCAAGGCTGGTCAGCGTTGGTACAAGTTCGACTGGAAGGAAAGTACAGACGGCGTTGTGAGAAGAATATCTGATGCGCTATCTGCAATTGTTCAAAATCATGTCGAAAACACAGCCAAGCGGCTCAACGGCCCCTAGGATTGGCTAAATGATGGTTCTGTCTCGCAGTTGAGATTACATAGGTATTGGCGTATGTAATCTCCCATGAACCACATCAGCATCCGCGATCTTCAGAAAATCTCCGGCAAAGCTATCAGCGAGCTTCCGGGCACCACGCCCGTGAAATCCGGTGACCGGACTATCGCGCTGTTGGTCCCGCTCAAGCGCGCCGACATGGGCCGTTTGCGCAGGACGCTGGCCAAGGCCGACAAGCTCGCCAACGGCCGCGATCCGAAGGAGGACGATGCCGCGCTCGCCAAGTTCGGCGACATCGATCCGGTCAATTGGTCGGTGACCGCAGTACGCAAAATTCAGGCCGAACACCGGCGCGGGATCAAGAAGCGGCAAATGAAGAAGTGAGGCAGCCGTCCGCGACGCTGGTGCTGGATGCGGCGATCCTTGTCGCCGCCGTACGTGGACGGACAGCCGGCGCTGTCCTCGATGTCTCAAGAGCCGCCGCGCTTGTGACGACGGAGCGCGTCGTCGCTGAAGCACGCCGCCGTATCGAACTCGGTCTCAAGCGCAGCGACCTGCTGACGGTCCTCGATCAGTTGCTGGAGGAGGTATCAGTTGTTCCTATGGAATCGTTGGAACTGCTGACCAGCGATGCTGCGACCAACCTTCGCCTCGCGACGGCAAGTGGCAATGGTTCCACGCGTGATGCCCACGTCCTGGCGCTCGCCTGGAGTACGGGTGCCGACATTTGGACCACTGACCGCGACTTTGCAGGGACCGGCGTCGCGACGTGGTCTACGCCAAACCTGATGCGGGCGCTGGCTGAATAGCTATGATCGTTCCCAGCCATAGGGACTGCTTGCGATGATCACCGTCGGGGCGAAGGCAGCAGCATCCGGGGTGTCTGGCTGTTTGGGGAAATGGTGCTCCCATACCGCCGGCGGCCGATCCTGCGTCGACCGCCGAGAAAAATTTTCCTATCCTGCCGTCGATTTCCGGCACCCTCGTTCGTCGTAGCGGTGAGAGGCCATGGGGGCCGGCTCAAACGAGGAGACCGACGATGCGGGTTATGGTGTTTGGCAAGGCCATGGAGGGCGTCGATGTCAGCGCGGGGCCGACGCCGCAAATGCTCGAAGCGTTCGCGGCGATGGACCGGTTCACCGAGGAGCTGGTCAAAGCCGGGGTTTTCGTCGCCGCCGCCGGTCTCAAGAACGGCGCCGAGGCCAAGCGCGTCATCGCCGAGGGCGGCCGCCACACGGTCATCGACGGGCCGTTCGCCGAGACCCGCGAACTGGTCGCCGGCTTCTCGATCTGGGAGGTCAAGGACATGGACGAGGCGCTCGCCTGGGCGAAGCGCTCGCCCGTCATGCCCGGGAAAAGCGAGATGGAAATCCGGCCGTTCTACGAGGCGGAGGATCTGTCCGCGTTCGTCACGCCCGACGAACGCGCGGCGCCGCGCGGCGGCGAGCGCGGCAAGCTCGGCGTCGCCTAGACCGCGGCACCACGCCCATGGACCTGCAGGAGCAGATCGAAGCGTACATCGCCGGCCAACCCGAGCCGAAGCGCAGCGACATGCGGGCGTTGCATCGCTGCGTCCTGCGGATGATGCCGGCATGCAAGCTGTGGTTCCTCGATGGTCGAGATGCCAGCGGTAAGACCGTTTCCAATCCCAATATCGGATACGGATCGCACACGATAAGATATGCCGGTGGAAAAGCCCGGGAATTTTACCAGATCGGCCTGAGTGTTAACAAAACCGGCATCTCGGTCTATGTCCTCGGCATCAAGGACAAGAAGTATCTTTCCAAGACGTTTGGAAAATCGCTCGGCAAGGCGAGCGTGACCGGATATTGCATCAGGTTCAAAACGCTGAAGGACATAAAGCTCGACATACTCGAAGCGGCGATGCGCTATGGAGTCGGGGTCACAAGTGAAACCTAAACCGGCGCGGCAACATATTTTCGCCGCCGGTGTCGATTGGCGGGGCACTCGTTCGTCGCCACGATATGCCGCCGATATTTTCGGCCAACCAAGGAGTTCGGACAATGCGCGTGATGGTGTTGGTGAAGGCGACCGAGGACAGTGAGCGGGGCATCCTGCCCACGACGGAAATGCTCGCGGCGATGGGCAAGTTCAATGAGGCGCTGGTGAATGCCGGCGTCATGCGCAGCGGCGATGGCCTCAAGCCTTCGTCGGCCGGCAAGCGGGTCGCCTTCAACGGGCCGGGCCGCAGCCTGATCGACGGACCTTTTGCCGAGACGCGCGAGCTCGTCGCCGGCTACTGGATTTGGGAAGTGAAGGACCTGGACGACGCCGTCGCCTGGGTCAAACGCTGTCCCAATCCGATGCCGGGGCCGAGCGAGATCGAGATCCGCCCGTTCTACGAACTGTCGGACTTCGCGCCGAATGTGACGCCTGAGGTCGCGCAGATCCACGAACGGACTCGCGAAAAGCTGCAAGGCTCCTGAGCCGCTTCACCGCCGCCGGCTTGTCTTGTCCGCCCCGCTGGCCGACAAGACGGCATGGCGGTGCCGCAAACCCATCGGGCCATCGAAGCGACTTTTCGGATCGAGCGGGCCAGACTCATCGCCGGCCTGGCCCGCCTGCTGCGCGATGTCGACCTCGCCGAGGAGCTGGCGCAGGACGCGCTGGTCGCCGCGCTGTCGCAATGGCCCAAGGCCGGCGTTCCGGCCAATCCCGGCGCCTGGCTGATGACCGCCGCCAAACGGCGCGCCATCGACGCGCTGCGGCACCGCCAGATGCGCGAACGCAAGCACGCGGAAATCGCGCGGACGCTGGATGAGACGGCGGACGGCGCCGCCGCGGCGCTCGAAGCGGCGATGGACGATGATCTCGGCGACGAGCTTCTGGGTCTCATCTTCACCGCCTGCCATCCCATGCTGCCGCCCGACGCCCGCGCCGCGCTCACGCTGCGGGTGGTCGGCGGCCTGACGACCGACGAGATCGCCCGCGCCTTCCTCGCCAGCGAGGCCACGGTCGCGCAGCGCATCGTCCGCGCCAAGAAGGCGATCGCCAAGGCGGGATTGCGCTTCGCGGTGCCGCGCGGCGCCGAAAGGACGGCGCGGCTACCCTCGGTGCTCGAAGTCGTCTATCTCATCTTCAACGAAGGCTATGCCGCCACCGCGGGCGACGATCTGGTCCGGCCGGGCCTGGCCCAGGAAGCGCAGCGCCTCGGCCGCATCCTGGCCGGGCTGATGCCGCACGATTCCGAAGTGCTCGGTCTCCTGGCCCTGATGCAGCTTCAGGCGTCGCGCCTGGGCGCGCGCAGCGGGCCGGACGGCGCCTTCATACCGCTCACCGAGCAGGATCGCGCGCGCTGGGATCATCTGCTGATCGCCCAAGGTCTGGCTGCGCTCGCCCGCGCCGAAGCGCTGGGCGGCGATGGCCCCTATGTGCTGCAAGCCGCGCTCGCCGCCTGCCATGCCCGCGCCGTCCGAGCCGCCGATACCGACTGGCCGCGCATCGCCGCGCTCTATGATCGGCTGCGCGCCGTGGCGCCTTCGCCGGTGGTCGAGCTCAACCGCGCCATCGCCCACAGCATGGCGTTCGGGCCCGACGCGGGCCTCAAACTGCTGGACGCGATCGCCGATGCCGCCGCGCTGCGCCACTATGCACCCTTGCCGGCGGCACGGGGCGACTTCCTGTTCCGCGCCGGCCGGCTGGCCGAGGCGCAATTGGAATTTAGGGCCGCGGCGGCGCTGACCCGCAACGCGCGGGAAAAGGCCTTTCTCCTCGCACGGGCCGATGCTTGCGATGGCCAGCGATCCTGAAGCAGATGCGGCGCGAAGGTTGCTGCCGCCGCGCGGCTCCCGGTACTGTCGGCTGCCGGGAGAAAGAACCGCCGCATGCAGGTCAAATGCTTCGGATGCGACACGATCCTTGAGGCGGCCAGCGCCGAGGCCGCCGCCGACGCCTTCGCCGCGCATGCGAAGGCAAAGCACAGCTGGACCTATCCCGAAGATGCCATCAGGACCTACGCCGCGAACTATGCCGAAGCCGGCGAGCGCATCGCTGGTGCCGCCATCGAACGTATCCCCGACATCGGCGATGTCGCCGTGTTCCCGGTCACGGACGATCGCGTCGGCGACTGGCTGGCGTTCTTCGACCGCGATGCCTTCGCGGGCAATCCCGGCTGGGCCTCCTGCTACTGTCTCGAACCCAACCTCCCAACGACGCCGGAGAATCCCGAGCGCCCGTGGCGCGCGGCGCGGGCGCAATCGGCCGAGCGGCTGCGCTGCGGCGCCACCTTCGGTTACCTGGCCTATGCCGACGCCAAGCCGGCCGGCTGGGTCAACGCGTCGCTGCGCTCTGAGAGCGGGTTGTTTCGCGGCGTCGATCCGGATGGACCCGATGCGGCGACGGTGATCGCGGTGTCCTGTTTCGTGATCGCGCCGCCGTTGCGGCGTCACGGCATCGCCTCGGCGCTGCTCGACCGCGTCATTGCCGACGCCTCGGCGCGCGGCGCCGCGTGGATCGAGGCCTATCCGCACAGCGCGCCAGAGGACAGCGCCGCCGGCCATTTCCGCGGCGCGCGATCGATGTACGACGCCCGCGGCTTTCAGCCGGTCGAGGCGCGCAAGAACTACACGGTGATGCGCCGGGCCGCGAGCGCTGCAGTCATGACGGTTTAAGGTCCGGGCCCGGCCGCATTCACCCAGGTCGGCAACGCGCCACAGCCGCTCCGCCGCTTTCAAGGTTCAGAGATTGGGCAGTCCCGGACAGGTGCAAAGCGCTTCGCTTGCCTTGTCGTTCCAGGCGCTGCCGACATAGCTGTAGCTCCGGCCGGACGAGAAGTGATGGCCGCCGTAATTGACATTCTCCCACAAGGTCAGCGTGCAGGTCCTGTCCACTCGGAACGACGACACCTTGTCGTTCCACGACGGCTGATAGAGGAAGCGATAGATGCCGTTCGAGATTCCGATCTGGGGCTGGCGCACCATTCTCAGGTCGTCGCCGTTGTGCAGCGTCCAATGGGCGCCGCCGAAATTGCGATGCTCGTAGATCGTGCAGCTGGCCGCGAACCCCGGCGACGCGCCGGCCAGCGCCGCGGCGGCGGCCAGGCCCATCGCCAGGCGCGGGAGGGAAAGCCTCATCTTCGGCTCCAAGATAACGTCAAATATAGAATACAAGTATTCAAAGTAAAATCAATTAAAATGACTAAGATTACCGGCGTCTTGACGATCGGGCGCGTCACTCGCGGCGCTTGCGCCGGGAGGCTGCGCGCGGCGCGCGCGCAGCGCGAACGGTCTTGGTGTCGCGCGCCGGCTTGGTCTTACGCTGCGCCGCTGCGGCGCCCATGAGATAGCCGGCGACGGCGTCGGCGATGGGCTGGCCGGTATTGGCCTCGAAATAGGAAAACGCCGGCTGCGGGTTGACCTCGAAGCAGTAATATTCTCCGTCCGTGGTCCGCATCAGGTCGATGCCGGCGAAACAGAGCCCCAGCGCGCGGGTGAGCTTGACGCATTTCTCCGCCACCGCGTCCGGCAGCACGATGGCGCGCAGCGTCGTCTCGCCGCCATTGCGCCGGGCATAGCGGTAGTCGATATGCGTACTGTCGATCTCGGTCGGGAACACCGCATCGCCGACGACATGGACGCGGATGTTGCGGCCGTCGAGCGCGGCCTGGAACTGCACTGGGCACCAGCCGATGCGGTCCAACCGTTCGAGATCGCCGTCGTCCAGCGTCTGGACGATCGAGCGGATGGCGCTGATCGATTTGTAGATGATGCGTCCGTGCTGCGCCCGGAAGGCGAGGACTGCATCGGGCGCGTTGGTGATCAGGGTCGGCGGCGGCGCGAAGCCGTGCGCCGCGATCA
>CAYXMO010000151.1:0-7412 GCA_964465935.1 uncultured Rhizobium sp. | reverse complement strand
GTCCATGGCGGGGTGATCACCGGCCTGCTCGACCATGCCTGCGGCATGGCGGTGGGCTCGGCCCTGGGGGCGCTGTCCTCGACGCCCGGGGCGATGCGCGGGATCGCGACGCTGGACCTGCGGATCGACTACCTGCAGGCGGCCAAGCCGCAGGCCGACATCTTCGTGGTCGCCGAGTGCGTGAAGATCACGCGCCAGATCGTGTTCGCGCGGGGACGCGCCTATCAGGAAAGCGAGGACAACGTCATCGCCTCGGCTACCGGCACGTTTATCATCACCGAGTTGCGGGCGGGGAACTGAGCATGGAGATGCTGGCGCGCGCCGCGCGGGAAGGCGTGGCGGTTAAGATCGATGCGCTGCTGAAGGCGGTACCCTATTGCGCCTGGCTGGGCGTCACGGGGCGGCTCGATAGCGGGCGGGTGGTCCTGGAAATGCCGTTCGACGCCAAGCTGATCGGCAATCCGGTGATCCCGGCGATCCATGGCGGCGTGATCGGCTCGCTGCTGGAGACCGCGGCGATCGTGCAGGCGCTGTGGGACACCAAGGCCGAGGCCTTTCCCAAGCCGGTCGACATCACGATCGACTATCTGCGCACGGGCCGCGCGGTGACGAGCTTCGCCAGCGCCAAGCTGGCGCGCCAGGGCCGCCGCGTCGTCAACGTCCACGCGCAGATGTGGCAAGAGGACGAGGCCAAGCCGGTGGCGGCACTCCGGGGGCATTTTCTGCTGAAGGGGTAGTCAGAGCAGCTTGAGCGCCGTGGCGACGGTAAGGAACAGCGTCAGCGGCCGGCTCGCAAAGGGTTCAAAGCCCATGCGGCGGTAGAAGCGCGCTGCGTTCTCATCCTTGGCGTCCACCAGGAGCGCGAAGATCGCCGGTGCCGCGCTGGCCGCGCGCGAAACCGCGTCGACCAGCAACGCCGAATCGAGAGAACGGCCGGCGTGCCGGCTGTCGACCGCGAGGCGGCCCAGGAGCGCGGCCGGCAGGACAGGGTATTTCGGAAGCTTGCGAACCTGCTCGGGCGTCAGCGCCGTCAACGGAATGCTGGCGGCGGCGAGCGTGTAGAAGCCCGCGATGACGCTGCCGTCCGCGGGAACGGCGACGAAGCAGTTCGCGACGCGCCGGCGCACATCCTGGCCGGCCTGGGTTTTCAGATAGCGGTCCATCGCTTCGACGCCGCAGGCGAAGGCGGCGCGGTCATGGCCATCGCCGAGCGGTTCGATCCGGTACGGCGCCGTCACCGCTTGTTCTGGACGAGCCGGCGATGCACGGCGCGCGCGCGGCGCAGGCCGGCGGACGGCGCGGGCGGTGCCAGCAGGGCGCGAACCAGGGCATGCTGGTTGGCCAGCGCCAGACGCACGACCTGGGTTTCCGCGATCGTGCGCTGCGCGGCATCATGCGCCGCCGCGACGACGAAATCGCTCACGCTGCGGCCTTGAATCTCGGCGGCGCGCTTAACCGCAGCCAAGGCTTCCGATGAGATGCGCGCCTCGATGCGCGCGGCACGGGTGGTGGTCATGGGCTCGGCCTCCGACACACGTTGTACGGTGTTTTACCGTACAACGCAATCAGACCGGAGAGACCTGGGCCGTGCGCGCGCCGCCACTACGAACGCGACGTCAATTCCACCGTCCGCCGAGGTTCAGTCCCAGTTTGCCCGCGCCCATCAGCGCCACGGAGAGTCCGCCGGCGAGGAAGAGGGTTTCGAGCTCCAGCGCGTAACCGCCATAGGCGTTGAGCTGGACGATCTGCACCATGCCGCCCAGCACGATGGCGGCGATCATGTTGATCACGACGAGAATGCCGCCGATGCGGCTGAACAATCCCAGGATGATCAGGATCGGGCCCACGATCTCGCCCAGATAGACGCCATAGGCGAGAAGGTCGGGCAGATGCGCCGCCACCACCATGGCCTTGATCGGGCCGATGCCGGTCAGGAGCTTGTGCACGCCGTGCAGCAGCAACAATCCGCCGGCGGCAAGGCGCACGACGAGCTTGCCCAAATCTTCCTGCATGATTTCCCCCCACGCAAAGAAGGGCGGATTATAGCGCGTCGCGAAGGTCCAAGGCAGCGCGTGCCGCATTTTCGGGCAACATGCTGAATTCCTCGAATTGCAGCTTGGGGTGACGGCGTATCTTGGGCCGCGGGCTGCGGAACTGGCGGGGAGACAGCGTTAACGGCTTGGGCCGGCGCGCCGCCGCCGCGGCGAGGCGCCTTTGCCCCTTGGCGGAAATATTTTTCGCCGCGAACCCCTCATCCGTCATGGCGAGCGCCGCGCCATGCGGCGGCTGCAGCGCCTGCGGCGGCGCGAGCGGGACCTGTTTGTGCGCCCGCCACATCGCAGCCACGCTGGAGCGGATGCCTTCGAGCGCCATCACTGCGAGGAAAACCCCGCCCGTCGCGAACATCACCTGCGCGAAAGGCGGCTGGCGCACCACGATCGCGACCACCAGATGCCATACGTCCAACCACCCGGCCGTGCTCATGCCCACCACTGCCCCAACGTGCCCCTTGTTGGCGGAATTGTGCATGAAACGCGCCGCCATGCCATGCGGCGATGCAGGCGGCGGATGTCATTGCAGCCGCGTGGTTGATGCACATTGTGCGGGCAGTGCGCGCAGAATTTGTGCGGACGGTTTGAGGTCGAACGCGGAACGAAGGAGCCCAGCGGCCGCCCCCTCCCCCGTAACAACGGGGGAGGAAAACGTCAGCGAAGGTCTGCGCCGACCGCGTCGCGCACCGTCGCAAAACCGTCGCGCGCCAGGCAGGCGAGCAGTTCGCGCTTGATGCGGGTCACGAGGCCGGGACCCTCATAGGCGAGCGCGGAGTAGAGCTGCACCAGGCTCGCGCCGGCGCGGATCTTGGCGTAGGCGTCGGCGCCGCTGGCGATGCCGCCGACGCCGATCAAGGGCAGCGTCGTGCGCCTCGCCATCTCGCGCAGGATGCGCGTCGAAGGCTCGAACAGCGGCGCGCCGGAGAGGCCGCCCGTCTCCTTGGCGTGACGGCTCTTGAGCGCGGCGGGGCGGGCGACCGTGGTGTTGGAGACGATCAGGCCGTCGATATGCGCCGCGGCGGCGACCGCGGCGATGTCGTCGAGCGCGTTGCCGTCGAGATCGGGCGCGATCTTCAGCAAGATCGGAGTCCATTCGGGCCGGCCGGTCTGCAGCGTGTAGCGCCGCGCCCGTTCTTCCGTCACCGCGGCGAGCAGCCCGGCGAGCTCGTCCTTGCCCTGGAGGCCGCGCAAGCCCGGCGTGTTGGGCGAAGAAACGTTGAGCACGACGTACCACGCCAGGTTCGCCAGACGGCGAAACGCGGCACGATAATCGGCGACGCGGTCGGCGCTGTCCTTGTTGGCGCCGATATTGATGCCGACGATGGACGGCATGGCACGGCGCGGGATGCGCGCCGCCACCGCTTCCATGCCGTCATTGTTGAAGCCCATGCGGTTGATGACGGCGCGATCTTCGCTGAGGCGGAACAGGCGCGGGCGCGGGTTGCCGGTCTGCGGCCGCGGCGTGACGGTGCCGCATTCGACGAAGCCGAAACCGAGCTTGCGCATCGCGCCCAGGACTTGCGCGTTCTTGTCGAAGCCGGCGGCGAGGCCGACCGGATTGGGGAAGTTCAGACCGAAGACTTTGACGGCGAGACGCGGATCGTCGGCGGGGGGGCGCGGCAGCAAGGGCGCGAAGAATTTCGTCAGCCCGATGGTGGCGCGGTGCGCGGATTCTGCTGGGAAAAGCCGCAAAATCGCGGTCGCGGCGGCCAGGATCATTGCGTTTTCCCTCTAGACCGGACGGGATAAGGAGTGGTAATTCCTACCGTTAACATATTTCTAGGAACAATTACCCTGTTTTGCGGACCGGCTTCTTACGGAACATGCAGATGCTGACCCATGCGCAAATCTGGCATGCGATCGACTCCCTGGCGGCGCGGCACGGACTTTCGGCGTCCGGCCTGGCCAAGCTTGCGGGCCTCGATCCCACGACTTTTAACAAGAGCAAGCGCGGCGGCGCCAACGGAAAGCTGCGCTGGCCTTCGACCGAGAGCATTTCCAAAGTGCTCGCCGCGACCGGCGCCAGCCTGGACGAATTCATCGCGCTGATCGGGCGCGACGGCTCGCTGCGCCGCTCCTTCAGCCGCGCCGTGCCGCTGCTCGGCATGGCGCAGGCGGGCAGCCAGGGCTTCTTCGACGATGCCGGCTTTCCCTCCGGCGCAGGCTGGGACGAGATCCCGTTTCCCGAAGTCGCCGACGAGCACGCCTATGCGCTGGAGATCGCCGGCGAGTCGATGCTGCCGGTCTATCGCGACGGCGACCGCATCGTGCTGTCGCCGGCAGCGAGCGTCAGGCGTGGCGACCGCGTCGTGGTCAAGACCCATGGCGGCGAAGTGATGGCCAAGCAGCTGGCGCGGCAGACGGCGCAGCGCATCGAGCTCAACTCGCTCAATCCCGCGTTCGAGGGCCGCAGCTTCGCGCTCAGCGAGATCGCGTTCATGCACCGGATCATCTGGGCGAGTCAGTAATTGACTCACGCGGAGTGCGCGGAGTCGCGCTCAACTCCGCGCACTCCGCGTGAATCCTCTTCTTTGCGCGCTCACGCGCGCCGATGGATGGGCGGGTCAAGCCCGCCCATGACGGGATTGGTCAAGGGTAACCTTGAAAGAACCGCACCTTGGCGTCGAAGGCTTCGCGGTCGCCTTTGGCGAGGAGCGCGGCGAGCTCGGCGGCGCGGTGCTGTGCCAGCGTTTCATACGCCGTCGCGGGCTTGAGCTTGGCGACGCGGGCGAAGGCGTCCTTGATCTGGTTGCCGAAACGCTCCGGATCGTAGCCCGAGAGCGACAACCCGTACTGGTAGCGCACGGTGAGATTGTTGGGCGCCGCCGCAAAGGCGGCGGCGAAGGCGGCGAGGCCCTGCTCGACGCTGGCATCGTAGAGCCAGCTCGCCAGATAATCGCCGCCGGTGCGCACGATCTCGACATGCCAGCCGCCGAGCGCGCCCAGCGCCCAGGGATTTTTCGCGTCGATGGCGAGCGCGGCGTCGAGCTCGTCCTTGGCGTGGCCGGGATAGTTGTGGGCGCGGGCCCAGACCGGGCCGACGATGCGCGCCTCCTGCCCCATCGCGACGGCGAGATAGACATGGGCGTCGGCAAGCTTGGGATCGAGCGCGATCGCCTTGCGCGCCAGCTGCTCGGCATGGCGCAGGCAGTCGAGGCAGAGCGCGGGCCGCGTCGTCGCGTCGGCGAGCGCGGCACGGGTGGCGACGAGATAGCCCAAGCCGGTGTTGGCGGCGATGCCGGCCTTCATCGCGTCGGCATAATGGCCGGCGGCGTAGATCTCATAGGGCGTCGGCGGTGCGGCGGCGTGGGTGGGTGACGCGAGCGCGACGACGAACGCGATGGCGAGCGCGATGTTGGATTTTTTCCCAACCCTCAAACCCATCGTCATCGCCCGGCTTGTCCGGGCGACCCAAGATCACCCGTGCAGCAATCGTGATCATGGGTCCCCCGGACAAGCCGGGGGATGACGGGGTGGTGAGGGTAGAGAACTATTTGCACCGCTCGACCCTTCACGCCGCCTTCGCGAATTCGCCGGCGAGGGCGCGGCGGATGAGGTCGGCGGTCTCCTTGCAGCCATAGAGCGCGGCGAAGGAGCCGAAGCGCGGGCCGGCGCTCTGGCCGAACAGCACTTCGTAGAGCGCCTTGAACCAGTCGCGCAGCGGCTCGAACTGGTGCGCCTTGCCGACGGCATAGACTTCGTCCTGGACCTTGGCGCCGTCGCGTTCGTCGCCGAGCGCGTCGAAGCGGGCGGCGAGATCGGCCATCGCGGCGCGTTCCTTGTCGCGCGGGGCGCGGTATTGCTTGGTCGGCTTGACGAAGTCCTCGTAGTAGCGGATCGCGAAATCGGCGAGCTGGGCGAGGCCGGGATTGGCTTGCGGCGACGCGTGCGGCGCGTAGGCGCGGATGAAGCCCCACAGCACGTCGCGGTTGTGCGCGTTCGAGGCGGTCACCAGCGTCAGCAGCAGCGCGAAGCTGACCGGATAGCGCTCCGCCGGCGGGTTGCCGTCATGGATGTGCCACAGCGGATTTTCGAGCCGCTCGGCCAGCGAGCTCTCGTTGGAATGGTACTTCTCCAAGAGGTCGATGTAGTCGTCCACCGCCTTGGGGATGACGTCGAAATAGAGGCGCTTGGCGACGCGCGGCTTCTGGAACATGAACAGCGCCAGGCTCTCGCGCGGCGCATAGGTCAGCCACTCATCGATGGTCAGGCCGTTGCCCTTGGACTTGGAGATCTTCTCGCCCTTGTCGTCGAGGAACAGCTCGAACATGAACTGTTCGGGCGGCGTGCCGCCGCTGATGCGGCAGATCGCGTTGTAGAGCGGCGCCGAGGGGTAGTGCTCCTTGCCGTACATCTCGTAGTCGATGCCGAGCGCGGCCCAGCGCATGCCGAAATCGGGCTTCCATTGCAGCTTGCAATGGCCGCCGGTGACGGGGACGGTCTGTTCGCCGCCGTCCTCCTCGATGTAGGTGATGGTGCCGGCGGCGGGATCGTGACGCACGACCTTGGCGAGCAGCACCTTGCCCGAATGCGGCGAGACGGGAAGGAACGGCGAATAGGTCTGCTGCCGCTCGTCGCCAAGGGTGGGCAGCATCACTTTCATCACCTCGTCGTATTTGCCGAGCACGCGCAGCAGCGCCGCGTCGTAGATGCCGGACTTGTACATCGCGGTGGCGGAGCGGAACTCGTATTCGAAGCCGTAGTGATCCAGGAAGGCGCGCAGCCGCGCGTTCATGTTGTGGCCGAAGCTCTCATGGGTGCCGAAGGGATCGGGCACCGAGGTGAGCGGCTTGCCGAGATTCGCCGCCATCATCTCCTTATTGGGCACGTTGTCGGGAACCCGGCGCAAGCCGTCCATGTCGTCGCTGATCGCGATTAAGCGCGTCTTAACATCCGACAGCGTGTTGAAGGCATGGCGGACCCAGGTGGTGCGCGCGACTTCGCCGAACGTGCCGATATGGGGCAGGCCGGACGGGCCGTAGCCGGTCTCGAACAGGACCTCGGTGACGTTTTCCCCGGCGGCGCGGCGTTTTTCGACCCGGGCGACGAGCTTCTTCGCTTCCTCGAACGGCCAGGCGCGGGCGGCGGCCGCCAGATCGGCCGGAATGGACGGGGGAACGCCGGAAGGCATTGGAATCGCTCAAGCTTAAGGGTTGGGAAAGCGCCAGGAAGCTAGGCTTTGGGGGGGAAGGCGTCAATGACGAGCATCCAGGAGGGCGGGCAGGACAGAGGTGCGGTTTTCGCAGGCCGCATCGACATCCTGTTCGCGCTCGGCCGCCACTATCTGTCGCTGCCTTTCGCAGCCCTGTGCATTCCGGCGACGCTGTTCGCGGGACGCGAGCCCGGCTGGCTGCCGCTGAT